>CAZHAI010000015.1:0-17349 GCA_964530645.1 uncultured Rikenella sp.
TATATGCGCCTGTCACTGCGCCGCATGTCTTCTGCATCCTGCCCATTCCGCCGCCGAACGCCGCTGCCGCCATGGCTGCAGACCCGCCCTCCCCGGCGTATGCCATCAGCACCGCCTGGGAACAGCTGTACCCGTCCCTGAAGAAACGGATCGCCTTATCAGTTTTATTCATTCGCTTTTTTGTCAAAAATATTAAAAAATTAAAGTAGTGACAGATTACCTTTTTGATATGATTTTGAAATATTCTACTTTTACCGCCTGCATTCAAATTGTAATAAAATAAAGCATTTAAAATGGCAAACCAGAAGAAAATCAAAGGAGTGATTGGTATCCTGACCGGCGGAGGGGATGTCCCGGGACTCAACCCTGCAATCAGGGCGGTTACAATCAGGGCTAACAGGGAAGGGTATAAGGTGATCGGACTCAGGCGGGGATGGGGCGGCATCATCGAGATTGTCAGGGACCCCAAGGCAGACAACAGCAACTGTTTCCAGATACTCACCGATGACATCGTAAACAAGTCGGGCAGGACCGGGGGAACATTCCTTCATACATCACGCACAAGGCCAAGCCATGTGGCTAAAAGTTCAGTTCCTGAGCATCTGAAGGACACCTATAAGGACGAGATCAACGACCTGACGCCAGAGGTAATCAAGAACCTCGAGTGGCTGGGCATCGATTTTCTGATTCCAATCGGCGGGGACGACACCCTGAGCTACGGGGTCCATCTCTATAAGAACGGAGTCAAGGTGGTTGCCATACCCAAAACAATGGACAACGACGTTCCGGGAACGGACTACTGCATCGGTTTCAGCACCTGCGTCACCCGGACAATTCAGATGACCAACACCCTGCGTACATCCGCCGGCTCACACGAACGCATCATGGTCCTCGAGGTGTTCGGAAGGTATGCCGGGTTCACTGCGATGCTCCCGACTATGGCCGGAGCTGCAAACCGCTGCGTCATTCCCGAGTACAGGTTCGACATTGAACAGCTTACAAGGCTTCTCGTTGAAGACCGCAACTCCAACCCAAGCAAGTACTCGATAGTCCTTGTTTCCGAAGGGGCGCTCTACAAGGGTGGCGATATGATTTTCCAGGACAGTGAACGTGATGCTTACGGCCATGCAAAACTGGGCGGTATCGGCGACCTGGTCTCCGCAGAGATCAAGGAACACACCGCCAAATTCAACAACGGGAAAACAATCAATATAATTAACCAGAAGCTTGGCTACATGGTCAGGGGCGGTGACCCTGACGCAGTGGATTCGATAGTGCCAATGGCATTCGGCAACCTGGCCCTCGACCTTATCATGAAGGGCATTCACGGCAGGGTTGTTGTACTCAAGAACGGACGCTATGACAATGTGCCCATTGACGTTGTCACCTCATCGAAAAAGGTGGTTAAGGTGTCTGAGTATTACAATGTCGAAAGGCTCAGGCCCTACTATTCAAACTTCGAGATGAAGCCCTTCTTCCTGATGGCGGCCGAGTATTGAAAAAAAATGAAACACCGATACTAAAAAGAGTGATGTCCGCAGAAACGGGACATCACTCTTTTATTTTTGCTGCAAAATCAGGGGATTGAAAAAGGGCATCGTCATAAAGTCGACAGGCAGTCGCTACAGGGTCCTCGACGAAGGGGGCAACACTCATGAATGCGTACTGAAGGGGCGGTTCAGGGTCAGCGGCGTTCGCACAACCAATCCTGTTGCGGTTGGCGATCATGTGACTTTTGATCCCGGAGAAGGCCTCATCGTGGCCCTGTCGCCCAGGAGGAACTACATCATCCGCAAAGCGTCAAACCTCTCCAGGGAATCGCAGATAATTGCCGCAAACATTGACCAGGCGTTTATCGTCATCACCGTCAAAATGCCTGCCACACCAATTGAGTTCGTTGACCGCTTCCTTGCCACTGCGGAAGCCTACCGTATTCCGGCGGTGATTGTTATCAACAAGACCGACATCTACGGTGAGGAGGAGGCGGGCCAGGCAATGCAGATAAAGTCAGTCTATGAAAAGATTGGTTATAGGGTAATGATGATTTCAGCAACGGAAGACGAGGATATGAGTGCCCTTGAAGAGGCTCTCGCAAACAAGACTACACTTGTCTCGGGCAATTCAGGAGTGGGCAAAAGCACTCTTCTCAACAGGCTCAATCCTGCACTGTCACTGAAGACCGGCAAGATATCCGAATATCATGAACAGGGACGCCACATCACAACCTTTCCCGAAATGCACCCTATTCCCGGCGGAGGCTATATCATTGATACTCCGGGCATAAGGGGGTTTGGCGTAATTGACTTCGACCGCCGTGAGATTTACCACTTTTTCCCTGAGATATTCAGGGTATCAGGGAAGTGCAGGTTCAACAACTGTCTCCACATGGATGAACCGGGCTGTGCGGTACGTGATGCTGTAGCCAGGAATAAAATCGAACCGTGGAGATACAAAAGCTATATGAGCATGCTGCTGGAGGACAATGAAAAGTACAGATAAGCGTTATCCTTACGGCATATTTCAAGAATGAAACGAACCTCGCTGGCAGCGTTTTCCGCGTTTGCACTGCTGATGCTTATCACGGTGCTGTTCTACCTTAGTCTGTACAGGAACCAGATCGAATACTCAAACAAGCTGCTTGACAGGCAGGTAATGATAGCCGGCTCTGACATTGACAACACAAGCATGTACATTGTCAGCGACCTTACCGAGATAGACTTCTCAGACGACATCACCCTCTTTTTCTCCGACGAAGACGTAAACGGACGGGCGAAGGAGAAGATGAAATTGTACTACTCGAGATACGAGGAGATAGTTGTGGGACTTATGCTTTACAACACAGACGGTGATGTCTACACCCTTTTCAAGGACGAAGAGAGAAATTTATGGCTTGACGGCTCCTACATGGCACAGACTGTCCCGGACATACATCTGACTGAAAAACTGGAACAGGACCGTGACAGATACAAATACTATCTGCCGGTGCTGAAGGATGGCCGCGTCCTTGGCAACCTTGTGATTACAATTGACTTCAGGCGCTTCTTTTCCAGCGTTGTCACCAAGTACAATCTGGAGCAGTATCAATGGCAGTGGGTTGTCAATGACACCGGAGCCGTGGTTTTTGACAACTACGGAAGCGATGTGAGTTACACTCATATTGACCGTCTGACTCAAGCCCTGGCACAGGGAATCTCCGGCAGGATTGCCCATTCAATGACAGGCCAGAAGGGTAATGAGGAGATTCTCTCGTCATATTATCCGGTTAACATCTTTGGCCTTGATTTCGGCCTGGTATTTTCAGCACCAACTGAGTTTTTCCAGAAGTACCTTGTCCGCAACTCCCTCATCCTTGGTTTTTTGACCCTGTTCACAACGCTTTTCATAATTTTCCTCTTTCGGCATTTAATACGGAAGCAGTCGCGGCAGCTTGAGGAAAAGAGAGCCTCGGAGAGCAGCCTCCTATCAATTCTTGACCAGATGCCTGTGGGCTTCATCATCTATAACGAATCCAGGGAGATCCTTAAGGCAAACAGGCAGGCCGCAACGCTCTTCTCCTTTGACAGCGAAGCAGAGATAAACGGGAGGCTGATGCCGGATCTTTCGCGCAATGAATATGAAAGTGACATTACCGGGCAGTTCAGCCAGGGGAAGATCATTAAACTCCCGTCTCGCGACGGCGACAGGATATTGTTCATCAATACGATACCTGTTACATACGAAGGCGGAAAACATACGCTGGAAGCACTGATTGACATCACCTCGCTTGAACTGGCAAGGAGACAGGAGGCGGATGCAAACATAGCGAAATCGGAACTCCTTGCACGAATGAGTTTCGAGATCCGCACACCGTTGAACGGCATACTGGGCATGACAGAGATGCTCAACAGGTCAGATATGCCTGAAGACACAAAAGAGGTTGCAAGGTTGCTCAGACGGTCGGCCGACCTGCTGCTCAACATCATCAATGACATCTTCGACGTCTCAAAGGTCGAGACAGGAAAGATGATCCTTGATGAGATCCCGTTCAGGTTGAGGGAGGAGGTGGCATACTGCATGACCCTCATTAAACGCCAGAACCCGGAGTCAATTGTCAGGTTCGAATCGGCCGTTGACCAGGCTGTGCCTGAAAACCTCATCGGGGATCCGTACAGACTGAGACAGGTTCTGTCAAACCTCATGAACAACTCTGTAGCCGGAACACAGACCGGCGAGATCAGGCTTGCCTGCAGGATACAGTCCTCTGAAGGGAACAAATTCATCCTTGAATTTGTGCTCACCGATACAGGGAACACCTATACAAGGGCAGAAATCAAGAAATTGTTCGGAGACTATATTTCCACATTGTCCGAGCGCTCCGAATGGGCGGAAGATCTGAAGCTTGGCCCGGTCCTTGCCAGGCAGCTCACGGAGCTGATGGGCGGCGAGCTGACGGCTGAAAGCCCTGCCACGAAGGATTCTTCAGGCCGTGAGAAAGGGCTCAGGGTCACATTCACGATCAATGTTCATCTTAACGAAAAGATAGCAAAAAAGCTTGACCTCAGCAGATATGCCGATCCCGGTGAAATACGCACACTTGTGATTACCGGCACCCAGGGACGGGATGACGATTTTCTGGGCATCATGCACCGCGTAGGTCTGCCTGTCTCGGTTACGAGCTTCCAGAAGCACACGGCTTCACAGATTAAAACCAGCCTGCAGAGCGAAACGGGCAGGTATGTATTGCTTGTCATCTTTGACGAGCCGGATAACGACGGTTTTGTGGCTGCCAGGGAACTGCTTGAAGCAGGTATGACCTCTGAGCATCTGGTGATGATGTTTACCTCCAGGGATCCGAAAGGGCATTATTCAAGATGCGTTGACCTGGGCATTGATCATTTGCTTGTTAAGCCATTTGCAGCAGAGGATCTGATGAATGTGATGAAGGAGCACTTCCCGCTGCTCAGGGGAAATTCCGCCCGTTTGAGTACTGACAAATCCGAACTGCCGGAAATTCTTGTTGTTGATGACAACTACCTTAACAGGAAAGTTGTGGGCTCATTGCTCAAGGTTCTGGGTGTTAAGTCGGAAAATGCCTCAGGCGCAGCCGAGGCAATCGCGATGGCCCGCGACAAGTCCTACGACCTGATACTGATGGACCTCATCATGCCTGAGATGGACGGATTTGAAGCTGCCCGGACCATTCTTGGGTTTGACCATAAAACCCAGATAATTGCACTTTCTGCAGATAACATGCCGGAGACAAGGCTTAAGGCCGAGAAGACCGGCATGAAGGAACTGCTTTCAAAACCCGTTACGGTTGAGGACCTCAGAAGGGTAATTGACAGGTATCACAAGCCAGAATAGGAGATGCCTTTAATCATTAGCAAACTGTCTGTCTGTGAATTCCTGAAACTCAGGGAGACTGTACCTGTAGCAGACGTGAGATCACCCGGAGAGTACGCCGTCGGGCACATTCCGGGAGCCGTTAACATACCCCTGTTTGACGATGACCAGAGGGCCGAGGTGGGCACTATTTACAAAAAAGAGGGAAACAAAGAGGCAGTGTTGCGCGGAATTGACCTGGCAGCACCTGAGATGTCGGCCAAACTTAAACGGGGCCTGGAACTGGCTGCAGGAGGGAGTCTGCTTGTACACTGCTGGCGGGGCGGCATGCGTTCGGAGGCGATGGCATGGCTCTTCTCAACCGGAGGTATAGAGCCGATGCTGCTTGAAGGAGGCTACAAGGCATACAGGAATCTTATCCTCGGAGAGCTTGGCCGGGAGCGGAAATACATTATTCTGGGGGGCCTTACCGGAAGCGGCAAGACAGGCATCCTGGGGCAAATGAGGTCTGCCGGCGCTCAGGTAACCGATCTCGAAGGACTGGCCTCACACAGAGGCTCGGCCTTTGGTGCCCTCGGGCAGCCACCCCAGCCATCATCAGAGCACTTTGCAAACCTGCTCTTTGATGATCTCTCTTCAATGCGGGAGGAAGAGCCTGTGTGGCTCGAGGATGAGAGTCGTAATATCGGCACCGTGTTCATGCCCGACAATTTCTATGACAGGATGCAGTCAGCCCCGGTAATTGCTCTAATGATGAGCATAGAAACCAGAATGCCAAGGCTGCTGAGGGAGTACACAACATTCCCGGTGGAAGAGATAATTGCTTCGGTGAAGAGAATATCAAAGAGGCTGGGCGGCGACCGCACCCGTGAAGCCATAGAGGCCCTGGGGAGGGGAGATTACCCTACCGCTATCAGGATCACCCTGGAATACTATGACAAGACGTATCATTACGGCCTGTCGAGGAGGCCTGAGGGACAGGTTACTTATATTAAAACTGAATCTGATGATGTGGCTGTCAATGCAGCCCTTGTCATGGAGGCAGCGGAAGACCTCAGGTAAAAATTAATCCTTTTTTAGCGTTGAGGCATCCACCCAGCGGAATACCTTGTCAGAACGCCTGACAGGCTCTGCGGTCTTTATCGAACAGAGTTCTCCTCTGGATACGGTGGTGACTGCATTACCTGACGATTCCCTCAGCTCTGTCACGGACTGTCTGACCAGGCCGGTGGTGGGTCCGGTGATGATCAGCTCATCGCCGATGTTCAGATCTGCCGTTTCCAGCTTAATCTCGGCCACTCCCGGTTTTGCAAAGTAGTTTGTCACCTTTCCGAGAAGAATTTTTCTCTTTGTGGCTGCGGAACCATACGTAGTGGTCCACTCCCCAAGCCTCTGACCGAGGTAGTAACCATCCCAGAATCCCCTGTTGAACACCGTTTCAAGCCTGCCTATCCATGCGGCAACCTTCTCCTGTCCGAAGGTGCCGTCAGCCACAGCAGCCGCAGCCTCGCTGTAGCACCGCGACACTGTTTCAACATATTCCGGCGGCCTGGCCCGGCCTTCGATCTTGAAGACACGGGGGCCGGCATCAATGATCTGGTCCAGGAAGCTTATTGTGCACAGGTCCTTCGGCGACATTATATACTGGTTGTCAATGTCAAGCTCGTAGCCGCTCTCCCTGTCCCTTACCGTGTATCCCCTCCGGCACGTCTGGTAGCAGTCGCCCCGGTTGGCGGAGGCGTTATACTCATGCAGGCTGAGGTAGCACTTTCCCGATATTGCCATGCACAGCGCACCGTGGACGAACACCTCGAGCTTCATGAGTTCGCCTCCCGGACCTCTTATATCATCAGTTACGATGGATTCATGTATTTTGCTTACTTGTTGAAGGTTAAGCTCTCTCGACAGCACTGCCACATCAGCCCACCGGGAATAAAACTTCAGTGTTCCGGCATTGGAGATGTTCAGCTGGGTGGAGAGATGAACCTCCAAACCTGCCTCCCTTGCGGCGAGGATGGCAGCCTGGTCTGTTGCTATCACAGCAGTGACACCTGCATCTGATGCCGCAGACAGGATCTCCTTCATCTCTGCCGTCTCTTCATCATACAGGACAATATTGAGGGTGAGGTAGCTCTTTAATCCGTGTTCCCTGCACAGCCCGGCTATCTCCGGCATGTCGGCGGTGCTGAAGTGATGCGATGAGCGCGCTCTCATATTCATCTTACCGACCCCGAAATAGACCGAGTCCGCCCCGCCCCTGATTGCAGCACGTAAGGCTTCCCACGAACCGGCAGGAGCCATTATCTCCAGATCGCTTCTCTTCATGCAGGAGTAATGTTATCAGTTCTTCTTTTTCAGTAAGATGCGCATGCAGCTCCCGATTCCGGGCTCTGATCGGAGCACAAATATCTTTCCCTTATGATAATCTTCTATTATCCTTTTTGACAATGACAGACCGAGGCCCCAGCCACGCTCCCTTGTAGTGTACCCTGGCTTGAAGATAGTCTTGAAATCTTTTCTCGGTATCCCCTTCCCTGTATCCTCCACATCTATCATAGCCTCGGAGCTGCTCTCGGTGAGCCTGACGGTTATCGCTCCGCTCCCTTTCATTGCGTCTGCGGAGTTTTTCACGAGGTTTTCAATTACCCAGCCGAGAAGGACCGGGTTGAAGGGAATACCGGTACAGCCAGTCGTCTCATTCTGCACCCTGAGATCAATTGTTGAGGCGATCCTTTTTCTGAGGTAATCTGCCGTTGTCTGCGCAAGTGCCGGCAAGTCCTCCTGATGCAGCTTTGGCCTGGAACCTATCAGTGAGAATCTCTCCGCCACCCGGCTTAGCCTCTCAACGTCGGCTGACAGTTCTTCGGCTATGTCGGTGCCGGGATACCTGCTGCTGATAATCTCGCTCCATGCCGATAGCGAGGATGTCGGTGTTCCAAGCTGGTGAGCCGTCTCCCTCGAAAGCCCCACCCACACCTGGTTCTGTTCGGCCATGCGTGAGGCGCTGAAGGCCACATAAGCCACCAGGATGAACAGCAGGATCACAGCTATCTGAACGTAAGGATAGATTCTCAATTGACGCAGAAGGGTGCTCTCGCGGTAATAGAGGTGATTAACAATGCCGTTTGGCAGCTCGATTGAGATTGGTTCGTTCCGTTTCGCCATGCGCTTAAGTTCTCTTACAAGCGCAAGGGTGTCGGTGGCAAGGGCGGCCGGAAGATTTCGGTGTGAGAGGATACTCTCCTCCTCGTCAATCAGTATCACCGGCACTGTTGTGTTGTCTTCTATGATGCTGAAGAGAAACTCGAAGTCGTCAGAGATGACAAGCCTGCGCGTCGCCTCCGCCCACTGCTCCGCCTTCTTCCGTTCTTCCTCCTTGAGCCTGTCAACCAGGTCATGCGTGTAGAATAGCGATCCGAGGCCAATAACCACAGCGAAGATGAGAAGCAGCACCTTCCAGAGAAGTCGTTTTCGGTAAATATTCATGGGCTATTTTTTCTTTTTGAGAAGGATCTTCAAAGGACTCTCCTTAACTTCCTCCCGCGGTGCTTCAGTGGCAGCCGGCTGCTCCTTGCCCTCCTCCCATGTGACGCTGAACCTTGGCTTGCTGTCTGCCGGCCTGATCCTTGTGGTGTCCGTTTCATACCAGCCGTACTCCTCGTTGAGTATTCCCTTCAGAGACTGCTTCTCTATTGCGATGTCACTCTTTATGTTATCCTGAGCCTGTCCGAAATCATAACCCACAGTTGTCTTGCCGTTTATACATTCTATTTTAAGCGGCACTGTAGCTTTGCCGCCGCCATCTACTTTCACCTCCCCGAATGAGCTGACCCCCCTGTTGCGTTCCCTGGCCTTGCGGCTAAGGACCTCTGAAAGAAGGAGGCGCACATGGTAAGCATAATCGCCTTCAAATCCGTGTGTCCCGTAAACAGTGAAGTTGACGGCAGATGAGTTTATCAGCATCTTGGGTATCGACACGGTGCCGGTATTGATGAACAGATCGTTCTCCATCCTCGAGAAACTGATGTTCTTAAGTTCATCCAGGTCAAGATATGCGGAGAGGCTCTCGGCAGGAGCAAAGCTGACCAGTTTTCCCTGGTTGATTACCAGGTGCGCTTCTGCGACCAGGGCCTTGCGGAAAATCCTGTAGTTGCCGTCAAGCGGTGCCAGCAGTGTCACTGTGCCAGTCAGCTTGCCCTGGAGGTTGTCACTTACAATGAAGTTTTGCCCGAAGTTATTGAAAGCAGTGAAGGCTTTGTTTATATCAATCTCAGTTGCATCAAGCCTGGCCCTGGCAATATAACCCCCTTCCTTCTGCCTTCCCAGCATGAGCTGTCCAGTGAGCTGTCCGTCAAGCCCGTCTGCACCGGCCTCTTCAAATGAGATTACAAACGGTTTATAGCTTAATCTTGTACTGAAGTTAGCAGCCCTGAAATTATTAAAAATGAGGCTATCAGCCCTGAGCCTCACATTGACGGAGACGTCTGCCGGGAAGAGCTCAACCGGCTTGCCGTCAGTCGCAAGAGTATCCTTTTTACCTGATGTAAATGTCGAAGTGACCAGTCTGTCTGCATGTATATCTCCCCTGATCTCAAGGACCTCAGGGCCCCCTGACATCCATTGTATGAAGTTCTTCATAATGGCATTCAGTGTAAAGCGCTGCTCCCTGAATGTGAAGCTGAGGCTGTCTGCAGTCAGATCATTTTTCAGGTTAATTGAACCGTTCATGTTTGAAAAGGCCAGGCCCCGGCCTGCAAGTGAGGCACCGAACTCCCGGAATCTCATCGACACGTCAGGCTTCAGGTATGGCAGGGCGGCAGCCAGCGGGGTATCTTCGGGCATTGTTCCGGCCAGTCTGACGCTTCCTGATACCGATCCTGCCTGATCCTTAATGTATTCCGATTTGAAGACCCTGTTGAGATCGTTAAAATCAAGATCCCCGTCAAGAGCAAGCGTAACGTGCGGCCTGTCGAGGTTGTTCAGCATGAAGGAACCCTTCACTGAGGCAGAGCCGTAACGGGCAGAAAGGTTGTCGACAGTGCACCGGAATGTCTCCGCGGAGTTGTGGTCACCGTTTGTAATCGCCCCGCTGAACTCCAGGTTGTTAACCCTGAATCCGCTGGAGGAATGACTCATCTTTCCGTTAGTCAGGCCGTAAGCCAGGTCAAAGTGCGGCTTACCGGCTTCGCCGTAAGGCCCTGTGATACTGCACTTCAGGTCAAGTATCCCCGTGGGGGAAAATGATCCGGTGATTGATTTAAATTTTTCGGGAAGGAGGGAGATTACGGAGGCTATGTTTACCTTCTTACCGTCAATAGAGAGGTCAAGTGTTGAGGATGAGTAATTTATGTTTCCGCTGACTTCAAATTTAAGATCAGCAACTGACAGGGATCCTTTTGCTACTGAGAGCGAATTAGCTGATTTGCGCAATTTGACGCCTGCCTCCACCGGGATACCCCTGATAGTGTTGCCGTTAAGGATTGCCGAATCAATCTCTGCATTAAGAACAGTGCTCAGGAAGATTCCTGTGCGGAATATCTCCCCGCCCAGAGTTGCCTCCCCTATCCCGCCGGAGATGCGCATGTCCGAACTGCGGTCATTATATACGGCTTTTATATTGACCGCACTTATGTTTTTCAGCCTGACGTTTTTGCCATCACCTGTTTTCTCCGGGAAGACTTCGTAATTGATATCTCCTCTCTTGTCGGTAAGCAGGTTCACTTCGCCGTCCCTTGCAGTGATTGATCTTACCGCAACGGTTCCTGTAAGTAACGAAGGCATTGACACGGTAAGCGAAAGAGATGAGGTGTACAACAGAGTGTCATTGTCTTCCTCCCCGAACTGCGACCTGTCATAGAACGGGGATGGTTCCACCAGGAGATCGCTGAATCTGACAGTAATGTTAGGGAATGACTCGAAGATTGTGATACGCAGGTTGCCGTACGAGATCTTTGTGTTTACACTTTCATTGACCTTTCTGATGAGGGCGCCGGTAACCTTCTCCTGCCATATTATGGCATAAAGGCCCGGAACCAGTATGGCCAGCATCAGCAGACCGCCGGTAAAAAGCGCTATTTTTCTTAACAGTCTCATTCCCCGGCAGGGAGGTGTAGTTTATTTTTTCTGAGCAGGAATGACAGATCACTTCCCGGCGCCATCTCAACCGGTTCGCCGCCATGCCGGAAGATGCGCGCGTTCCGAGGGCCAATAAGTGAGAGCTTTTTTCCTTCGAGAAGGAACATGGTGCCTTCGCGAAGTCCTGCAACGTATATTTCCCTGTTGACCTCAATGAACTCCTGTATTCGTTGCTCACGCGTCTCTCCTGCATGACCTGCCGGGTTGGCATCGAGGTAGTGGGGGTTGATCTGGAAGGGGATCAGCCCGAATGCCCTGAATGAGGAAGGTGCTGTCACCGGCATGTCATTGGTTGTCATGATGGTGGGGCAGGTAACGTTTGAACCTGCACTCCAGCCAATGTACGGGGTGCCGGCCAGGACCTTCTTTCTTACCGGGGCAATCAGCCTGTTGTCTCTAAGGCACTTCAGGAGCATCCATGTGTTTCCTCCGCCAACAATGATTGCCTGTGCATCGGCAATGGCCTTCACCGGGTCTTTGAAACGGTGTATTGAGACCACGTCGTGGCCGACCTCGTTGAACCGGTTCTTAACCTTTGCCTCATAATCGTCATATGAGAAAGTAACGGCGGCATAGGGGATGAAGAGTGCCTTTACCTTTCTAATCCCAAGGAATTCCCTGATATTGTTCTTCGGATAATCGAGATATGCCTCCCCGGCATTGGTCGAATTGCTTATAAGAAGTAGTCTCATTTCTATTTCGTTTTACAGGTTCCAGGGGTCATGCAGCCGGCTGATCGCCCTCTCTGTCAAATAATCAAACTTACATAAAATCACCCCATCCTGAACATTCATGACGGGGGGCTGAATTGCGGGAGAAAGATAAATAAAAAAAAGAGAGGGCGTCTGTTGAAACGCCCCCTCTCTGCAACACTGATTGGAGTGTTGTTAGTCGTTGATAGTCAGTGCAAGGCCAATTTCAAACGGGTAGAGTTCCGGTCCCTTGCCTTTTTCAAACATCGGTGAGAGCCAGCAGGTGCCGTAAACCTGTACCATCTCGTAACCTGCCCGGGCGGTAACTCCGTACCTCAGCACGTTGAGGTTGAAGTCGTCATGGTTCTTGTCCTTCTGCTTGCCGTCATTGAAGTAAACAACTTTTGTGTGTGATCCAAGCTTCACACCGCCGATCACTCCGGCGCCGAGGTTGATTGTGCTGCCGTGAGAGACAGGGATCTGTACCTCGAGCATCACAGGTAAAATGCCGTAAACGGTTGCCAGCTTACTCTTTTCATAACGGATGTCTTCCGCGGGATAGAGTGGTGTAATGATGCCTTCGCCATCAACTCCGATCGAGTTGTTCCCGTCAAACCGGTAGTTGTTGAAATTGATGCCCAGTGCCGTTACCAGCCCGAAGTGACGTGTGAAACCGAGACTGACAGGAGGTGAGACAATGTTAAAGTTTGTCGATTTTGCCGTGTTTTGGTCGAGATACCCTTCAAGAGGGGTTTCATTTGACAGCCACCTGTCAGTGGAAAAGCTGTTATACCCGAGTTCCAGGCCACCGAGATGCCCGTCAAAGTTGCTGCGCGGATGGCCGGAATACCGCTCTTCGTCATACTCGTCGTCGTCAACGTGTATCTCAGTGTTTTCGTCATCCTCGAAGATCCTCACAGCCTTCTTGCCGATCCTGATGACGGTTTCGTCACCGTTATCCTCGATTGTAACAATTTCACCGATTTTGACACGGGAGGTATCCTGTGAATCTTCGCTGATGACAATCACGGAATCATCTTCAATGAAGACTTCAACATCTTCAGTCACTTCGATAACCGTGTCCGGGATGACTGCCTTTTCTGTCTGTTGTTCAAGCTGTTCCAGCTCCTTGAGCTTTTGTTCCTTCTCCTGAGCCACTGCCGGGAGCAGAAGTGAAACGATGAGAACTGATGAGATCAATATTCTTTTCATGGATTAAAAATTTTGTTGTTTAATGCTGTGACGATCACAGGTACCGAAAAGTTACACTCAGGGTGTTGTTTTGTTCACCGGTTTTGTAAACGAGAGGAGTGATGAGCTGAAGCTGACCGCTATCGGTTCACCGCTTTTATTACTGACCTGTTCCAGATCCATCTCCCAGCCAAGGATTGAGTTTATGCCTGTTATACAACCATTTGCGATCATATAGCCATCTATCTCTTTATCTTTTCCGGTCATGGCGCTTGCCAGGAAGGAGATGCTGCGAAGCATCCAGTTTTTCTCCTCCTGCATTACCAGGGATGGAGAAATTTCTTTAATACTCAGGGTTGAAATACCCGCTACTGCGGGAGTAGCCACAGTTGAGGGGCCAGCATGGCCGTAGCCCAGTGCCAGTGGCATCGCGCGTACCGGTTCGACAGCAGTCGAGAGGATCTCGTCCGGAAAATCTGCCGGTACCCGGTCCTCACTGCCGGCAGGGGTACCTGCCCGGGGTTCATATCTCTTCTGTTCAGCTATTATCGGGTGTGAGGCAGGTATCTCCGCCGTTGTCATTGCAACAGGTCCGGGGGTACTCTTGGTTGATATCGTTGTCTTCAGCCTGGCACCGGCCGGGCCCAGGATTATCAGTGCCATCATTGCCGCAGCTGCCATCAGGGCTGGCAGAATGGTGCGCCGAAATGCAACCCTGATCGGAGAAGGCCGGAGAAAGGACCTCCCGGAGGGCCATGTTTCATTCACGGGAGTGAGGTGCAGACGATGGAAACTTTCTGCACGGTCACGCTTTCCGGGGTTGGCCGACATCACCTCTTCCAGCTCCGCCAGTGCATCTCCATCAAGCGCATCCCCGGCCCATGCCGCTGCCAAAAGGTCAAACTGGTCATCGGAAAGCTCACCGGCCCTGCGGAACAGTTTGTTTCCGGACGGCAGCCTGTCACCCCGCGGAGTGAGATGCGGATAGTCCATATCTTCTGTCATTGCCATACCGATGTCTTTACAAGATAGTTCCTGAGAGCCACACGGCCCCTGAAAATGTATGTCTTGACCTGTGCCTCGGAGAGCCCGGTGATATCAGAGATCTCCTTATAGCTGTATCCTTCGTAGTCACGCAGGAGGATTACCGATCTCTGGGCTGCCGGCAGGGTCTCAAGTGCCCGGTGGAGCACCTCGTTAAGGTCGCTGCCGTTCTCCTCAGCGTAGAGGGAGCTGTCATCATAATATTCAACACCGACAAGCCTGGAGTCTTTTCTTATCACGTCTATCATCCTGTTATAGGCTGTGGAGAAGAGCCATGATTTAACAGCGCCGTACTCAATTTCGGTGACGCAAAGCCAAAGTTTTTCGTACGTATCCTGTACGATATCGTCAGCCCTGTGGCTGTCCTTGATACTTCGGAAGATGAACCGGTAGACATGGTCACCGAACTCCCTGACGGCGTTATTGTACTCTTTTACGGTCATTCAGGTCAATGCACTGACACAATAAAGACGGCCTGAACACCCTTAATGTTACAACACCCGCATAAAAAAAGTAACGACGGGTCTCAGACCCGTCGCAACGTAATATCCAGGCAGGTTTGCGCCTGTGATGCAATTATTATGATTCGTAAACCCGTACCCAGTCAACCTCCATTGAGGAGATTCCGCCGATAGGTTTGTCTGCTCCCCCGGCAAGGTTGATATACATTGGCTCCTGGGGTACGCCGGCTGTCTGACGCATCACCTCCACGCCATTGATCTTCCAGACCAGTGCGTTTGGTGTCCACTCAAGAGTATAGATGTAAAAATCAGACAGATACCTTGATCCGATGCTCTTTTTGTAATGACCGCCGGGTGAGGAGAAGAGGTCAAACCAGACCTTTCCCTGGCCCGACCTGCAGATGTCAACATGCGGTGTGATGCGGTCTCCGATCAACCAGAAGGCATTCCTTGCGTTAGGGTCGGTGAGTTTGACCTTGGCTGTGAAGGTGCCGTATTTCTGCCTGAATGAGGCCCCGGTGTTGATTATGCCGGAGGTGAAATTAAAATCCTTTGTATAGAAACCCCTTGCCGGATCCCATACCTTTCCGTTTATCTTCTGAGGCTTGGTTAAAATCCTGAGAACGCTGTGACGCACTTCGAGGTTATCTGTCGGAGTGTAGCAGTGAAGGTCGGTTGCAATGCTGTAACTGTCGTGAAGCAGCTTGTCGCCCCAGAAATATTTGTTCAGCCATTTTTTGCTGTCGGGGGAGGCATCGTCAAATTCTTCACTGAAGGTAAGCTTCCTGTTCTTAAGAATGTCAAACTTGTTTGAGTCCTTAACGCTGAGATACCATTTGATGTCGGGAGAGTTTTTTAATGTCTCATACTCCTTCAGCTCCTTGAACATCTCGGACTTCTCGAACCTGCGCTTGTCGAGGAGATACTCCTTCCTTTCCGTAAATTCCTTCGTCTTAAGATACTCCTGAAGTTCATTGTACCTCTTCAGACGGGCGGAATCCTTAACCCCGGTGTAGTTGTGATATTCCTTCGAGTTGCGGAACTTGTAGTAAGAGACAATATCCGAAGCACTCTTTTTGGATTTAAGGTCCTGAAGCTTATGATACTCGGGGGTATCCTTGAATGTGACAGGCTTCATGTTTTTCTTGAGGAGGAAGGCGGAAGAAGTCACAAGAGACTGTAATTCAGAAAACCTTTTAACCTTTTCGGGATTAAGATTCTTCTTAACTTCCTTGTCTCCTTTTAGTTTCTTGAATTCCAGCCATTTGCCGTACTCTTCGGTATCCCTGAACGTCACCGGTTTCATCCTTTCCTTCTGCCTGAACTCAGGAGACTGGACAAAAAGCTGAAGGTCTTCGATCTCCTTAATCCTGGACGAGCCATCAAGGGCGGTGAAGTTTTTCAGCAGGGCGCTGCCTTCGGTCTTGAAATATGATACAATGTCTTTGGCCTTTCTCAGATTCAGGAACTCGGTCTCCCTGGCATGCTCCTCGGAGCCTTTGTATGAAAGCGATTCGAGCTCCCTTTTCTTTTGTTTGAAACCGGCAGAGTTGACGCTTTCATGAAGCCGGGTATATTTTGCCAGTGCTTCTGAGCCCGCAAAGGCGATCATCTTCTCATACTCGGCAATCAGGGCTTTCTCTTCCTGTTCAATTTTGGAGGTTGAGGGGATCATCCCCAGCATCAGCTTTAAGGTTGACATTGCAGGTTACTTTTTGGTATGGTACGGTTAAAGTTAAAAATCTTTCAAACAATATAAACGGCATCGGCCAATTATTTGTTACTTAGGCAATAACAAACAAAATGGACCGGTTTTCGACAATTAGTTTATTTTCAACAGAATAAAAACGGATGAAAAAGCTCATTATTGTTACGGTAATTATAATGCTGGCCTCTTGCGCCACGACAAGGCATGCCACCCCTCCGGCTGAGGATCGCACCGGACTCCCCGGCAGGGATGCAAAGGTACTTTCTGCTGATGAATCCTCCTCACAGGCAGCCGGAGAGGATCAGGACCATCTGATACTGGCCACGCTGTGGTTCCGGAAATCAGCCGAGATGCGTGCCCTATTCTACCAGTGCTTCCGCAGTGCAGAGATCGCTCTCGCTGAAAACATGGCCTGGGCAGGCCGGACGAAACCGGCAGCGGTAGTGCTGGACATCGACGAGACTCTCCTTGACAACAGTCCGTTCCAGGGCTGGCAGGTGCTTGAGAAAAAGGAGTTCAATAATGATGACTGGTTCCGGTGGGTGGAACTGGCGAAGGCTGAACCGCTGCCGGGTGCGGTGGAGTTCACACAGTATGCCGACTCGCTTGGAGCAGAGGTATTTTATGTATCCAACAGGACCGTCCAGGAGATGGGGCCGACTATTAAGAATATGGCTGCTCTTGGATTTGCCAATGCCGACAGCACACACATGCTGCTTAAGGAGACAGCCTCCTCAAAGGTGGAGAGGCGGGCATTAATTGAAAAGGATTATGAGATTATGCTGCTGGTAGGGGA
>CAZHAI010000016.1:0-17127 GCA_964530645.1 uncultured Rikenella sp.
TCCGGAAACTGAGCATATTGGTTTCTGACGCATCGAGGTTGATTGCCGGGGAGATCAGGTAATCGAGGTTGGGATAATTAGTGGTATTGCTCGAAACATACCCGGAGATCTTTGCATAGCCTGAGGACTGACCCCACACCTGATCGCCTGTAATGCTTACCTGGGTGAAAGGAGCCAGTGATCCTGATGTTTCGAAGTCAGCGTTCAGCAACACATCTGCGGGACGGACTGTATAGAGGTCCACTTTAGCTGCCTCAGTCTGGCGGTTGGGTGTTGTCTCGTCGTCTTCGGCGACTACATAGATGTCGTAATTAGTTTTATCCGTCAGGCCTGTTATTGTGGCTGAATAGGTGCCGCCGCCGGCTGTAATGTCAATGGTGCCATGTGCGGTCAGGGTGACGGTACCGTAGTTGGCTCCTGCAACTACTTCTTCTACTGTAGGTGCGGTGGCGCCGTCAGGGACAACCACATAATAGGCTTTTCCTGCCTCGTCCATGCTTACCTGCAGGTCAGCCTGGGTTGCGTTGATATTTGCTAGTTTTGGGAAGCCAGTATTTAAGACAGGGGCCTGATTATCAGAAGCTGTTGCAAGGCTGATAATGCCAAGACTTGAGGAGGCAGTATAGCTTCCTGCAATTGAGCCTACAATATTGTTGGTCAGAGTCCTTACCTCTACTTTGTCTATTGGAGTACCCTCCGGGCAGATTAAGGTAAAAGCTCCAGTTGTAAGATCAGTTGAGACTGCTGATACAAGTGTCGCACCGCTGAAACTCAATATTACATATTTGTTTGTCAGGGGCAACTCAGTAGTGCCTGCCAGAGTACCGGTAAGAGAGAATGAGCTGGTTATTTCAGTGGCAGCAGGCAAAGCAGCAGTGTTATTGTTAGATGAGTAAGCAGGCCCTAGCCTATCCCTGTATGATGCTGAAGTGCTGGCATTTGATCCTCTTTCAAAAGCTATCCAGAAAGTAGAGCCAGTTGAAGGAGAACCAAGAGCGGAAGGACCAGATGCATAGGAGGTTGCGGAGATATAGGTCCCTGTTGCCGCATCCCAACAGTTGTACTGGCTTGTTCCACTGTATAGTCTATATCTGACATCATCTGTTGAGTATCCACTTAACGTCATTAAAACAGCACTCTGAGCTGTAGTACTTGAGATGTCAATATGGGTTGGTCTTAAGGTTACCGTGGCAGTCCCGTCAGCTGCCAGATTTAGGGGAAGAATAAGACCAAGTGTAATAACTAAGGAGTAGATCTTCTTCATAAGCAGTTATTCTTTATTAGTTTTTCAAGTTCATAGCAGCCTCTAAAGATATGAAATGTGGATAAAACAAGCAGGATTTTGGTTTACTTTTTATGGGAGAAGAGGGATTACTCGCTGCAGTCGTGATCCCGTTCTGTTGCACTGAATAAATAAGGATGTGCATGTTTTATGCTTCCATTTTGGCATACTGAGAACAATCTTTGGAACGCACGGGAAAACCTGTAAGGGAAATATCATCGAACTTTACCAAAATGACTCTCTGGTCAGAATATAATTGACTTAAGCTTTTTGGTGGTGTAAATTTGTATCAGAACCAATTAAGTTCATAAATGAAGTACAAAAAATATTTGCCGGGGTTAATTCTGCCTCTTATGGTTGGGATACTTCTTATCAATACCCGGTGTGCCACGACAATTGTAAGAGAACTTCGCCCGCCGCCCATGATGGCGGCAGATTCCACAATTAACGATGTCAAGGTCCATATGAAAGATGGCTCACTGTATGTACTTGAGATTTTTGATCTGGATAATAATTCTGATACTGCCTTTGGGTTTGGAACATATTACGACCAGTACCGTGACGTGATAAAGTTTAACATTGATCCCTCGGGCCAATGGATTGCTGATCGGTTTCTCATTCCCTTACAGGATGTAGCTCTGGTTGAGATGAATCAATTAAAGAACCGGATGGCAGGCAAAATCATTGGAATTACACTTGTTTCTGCAGCCACGATCGGTGTCACCGCCTATTGTCTGGCAAATCCCAAGGCATGTTTTGGATCATGCCCCACATTTTACTCATGGGATGGAACTGATACAACTCTGATGGCTGAAGGATTTTCATCAAGCATATTAAGGAAATATGAACAGGAGGACATTGATATGCTTTATTCTGCCAGTACAACGAATAACACATTGAACCTCCGGCTGACCAATGAAGCACTTGAGACTCATGTTGTCAGATATGCCGATGTCATGGTATTGCCCCGGGGTGACGGGGAAAGAGTATTTGTTACATCTGCGGGCGATTTTTTTCATACATATGATATCACAGCCCCAATGGCATGCCGGTCTCCTGAGGGCGATTGTCTTGAGAAGTTAAGTTTGATGGATAAAAGAGAAAGGTATGGTCCGTCTGACCCGGAAAATCTTATTGCAAAGGAATCTGTTGAAATATCCTTTGCAGACGTCCCGCAAGGAGAACTTGGATTTGTAATAGGATGCAGACAGTCATTCATGACAACATATCTCTTTTATCAGGGATTAGCCTACCTCGGTAAATCGGCAGGATACTTCGCCGCAAGAATTGAAAGCGGAGACAAATTTCTCCAGCGCAAATTTGACAGGATAAAGGATCTGCTGGGTGGCATCGAGGTATTTGTTCAGGATTCACGTGGAAGGTGGATCAGCATCGGAGAGATATCAGAGTCAGGCCCGATTGCATCAGATGTACATATTATAAAGCTGCCCGATGAGTTGCGTTCCGAAAATCTGAATATCAGGCTGCGGATGACTAAAGGGTTATGGAGGATTGATTATGTGGCCATTGGCAGACTGGGGCAGAAGATTGACCCTATACTTATTGAGCCGGCAGAGGTAGTGGCAAAAAGCAGTTCGGGAATAAATACCCCTCCTTACCTGAAAGATCCGCAGGTACCTCTTGTGACTCTTCCGGGTGACGTGTATGAAATTAAGTATAATATCCCTGATGTCGGTGGACCGTATGACCTGTTTTTAAAGAGCAGGGGATATTACCTGGAATGGATAAGGGAACCCTGGCTGCTGGAGCAGAACCGTTTCAAGGCAGCCGTTTTCTTCGGGCTCCCTAAACTGTATATGAAGAATGCCGGTGAAGAATTCAAGAAAGCAGAAGCAACCCTGGAGGAGAGTTTCTGGAAAAGCAGATATGTCAGGAAAAACTAATACAATTTTGTTGCTGTTATTCTGTCTGGCGTTCATGCCGGGGTGTCAGAAGAGAATAATTCCCGCGAGCTATATGCCAACTCCGGAGAATGCAACTATGAGCATTAAAGGCAGCTGGATAGTTATGAATATTGATTACGATTCACTCCCCAATGCTGATAAAAGCATTTCAGGTGAATTGATGGCAATTCAGGCTGATACTGTTTATCTGCTTACTGATGCAGCTCTCATTGCGGTGAACAGTAACATGATCAGTTCAGCTGTACTGTACCCTTTCAAGCCTCAAACTTCAATAGCACCTATCATTGCAGGGTTGTCCAGTCTGCCAAGTATAATTGGAGCAATTGCAAAAGATGATGGGGCATTTTTACTCCTGGGAGTACCTGTATTGATTACAGGAGCGGTGATTAGCGCAATTGAGGGGGGCGGGAATGTAATGAAATATCCGGCCAGGCATACGCTGAACGACCTGACGAAATTTGCCCGATTCCCGCAAGGGTTACCTTCAGGGCTGGATCCGGAAAAACTGCGTCTGAAATGAGAGGGAGGGATTACTCCCTTCGGTCGTGATCGCATTTTGGGGAACCTGCAAAGTACAGGAATGCAGCAGCGGTGCTGCTGTTGCCTGTTTTATGTCATGCTCCTCGCTGGCATGCCAGCTCATCACACTCCATAAAACAGAAACCAGGCCGTCACTGACGGCCTGGCATTCCTGTACGTTGCGGAGAGAGAGGGATTCGAACCCTCGGTCCAGTTGCCCGGACAACGGTTTTCGAGACCGCCCCAATCGACCACTCTGGCATCTCTCCGGATTCACCATACCCGCCGGGCATAGCGGCTGCAAATATAATTCAATTTCTCAAGATGAATTTGATCAGTGAGAACTAAAAAGGAATTATAGTTGTTACTCCCTCTGTAGATTGACAATACGCAAATGAAAAATATCCTGATCATCTCAATCCTGATGCTGGCTGCACTCCCTGCCAATGCCCAGGATAAAAAACCTGAGTACGATTCGACCCTCGCAAGGCGGGTTGGGGCTGACGAACGCGGGATGAAAACCTATGTTCTCGTTATACTTCGGACTGGTCCTGCACGGATCGAGGACAAAGAGTTGAGGGACAGTCTATTTGCTGGCCATTTCGCAAATATGGATGAACTTGCAGGTGTGGGGAAACTTGTTGCTGCAGGCCCTTTCTATGACAACGAAAAGGAATACAGGGGCCTGTTCATCTTTGACGTAGATACAATTGAAGAGGCAACAGAACTGGTGAAAGGAGATCCCACTGTGACAAACGGGATATTCCTCACCGAGATGTATAAATGGTATGGCTCCGCAGCCCTGCCGCTGATGAATGATATCCACGCTTCTCTTGAGAAACCGAAACTCTGACGGCTTTGAACGGTCGGAAAAATATTTTTTTCAGTTGATGTAAACTTTTTGGTATCTGATCCGTCTTTATAGTAAGAGATTTAAAAATCTCCTTTGGTTGGTTTCAGGTAAACATTAAAGAAGCTGCACGCTGTGCAGCTTCTTTTTTAATGGAGAATTGCATAATTTTGTCAGGGATGCCTGTTATTGCAATATTTCCTGCAATTGCAATCAAGCGCCGGAACCGCAGCGGGGTCTTGACGCCACCACCATATTAATAAACCGCATAACATGAAACAACTGGAAATAAAAACCTCCATCCAGATCCTTAAGCCAGCTGGTGAGGTATTTGAAGCAATCGTCAATCCTGATCATATGCGTCACTACTTCATCGCCAGCGCCACCGGACGCATGGAGAGCGGCAAAGTGATAACCTGGAGCTTTCCTGAGTTCGACCTTGAGTTTCCGATACAGGTGGAGAAGACGGAGGCGGGAAGTTATGTCTCTTTCTTTTGGGAGTCCGACGGCGAGCAACTGCTTGTTGAGATTATGCTGGAGGGGATCGAAGGCAACTCGACCCTTGTCACAGTGACCGAAAAGAGTCGCGATGCTGATGATGCAGGAATCGCATGGTTGCAGGGGAATACGGCAGGATGGGCTAACTTCCTCGCCTGCCTGAAGGCATACCTTGAATATGGCATCAATCTCAGGAAAGGGGCTTTCGAATACCTTAGAAAGAAAGACGGCCAGTGAGACCGGCAGACAAAGACACACAATAAGAATGAACCACGATGACCTTGGACTTTCGGCAGAGCTGAAGGCATACATCAGTGAAAACTATCCGGATCAGCCTGTTGTTGGCAGGGTGATCCGCGAGCACCGCGAGCGATACGCGGTCTCGGACGGCGAGGATGAATATGATGCCGAAATAACCGGTAACCTGAGATACTCGGCTGCCTCCCGTGAGGATTTTCCTGCCGTGGGCGACTGGGTGACAATGACTCTTTACGGCCCGGACCAGGCAATCATCAACGGGATACTGCCGCGAAAATCGAAACTTGCACGCCACGCCGTAGGCAAACCTGGTGAAATACAGATTATCTCTGCAAATATCGATTCTGCCTTTATAGTCCAGGCCATAAACAACAACTTCAATATCAACAGGCTGGAAAGATACCTTACGATCTGTTACTCGGCAGGCATCGAGCCGATACTGGTATTGAGCAAGACAGACCTGGTCAGTCAGGATGAGATTGAATCTGCGCTCGGATCACTAATGAAGCGTGACAGACAGGTGAAGTATATCCTTCTCAGCAATGTCACCAGGGAGGGAGTGGACCAGGTGCTCAGTGCCATACAGAAGGGAAGGACCTATTGTGTGATAGGATCATCCGGAGTAGGGAAGTCGACCCTTGTAAACACTCTTCTTCAGCGTGAGATCCTGAAGACCGCTGAGATCAGCCGCAGCACCAATAAAGGCAGGCATGTCACTGAGCACCGAGAACTGTTTGTACTGGATAACGGTGGCATTATCATTGACACCCCGGGCATGAAGGAGCTGGGTCTGACAGATGATGAGGGAGGATTGAGCGTCACTTTCAAAGACATTAATGATCTTGCCGCGAAGTGCAGGTTTCCCGACTGCCTGCATATCAATGAGACAGGGTGTGCAGTGCTGGAAGCTGTTGAAAACGGTGCAATTGACCGGAATTCCTATGAGAACTACATAAAGATGCTCAGGGAGCAGGAGCGTTTCACAACTACAGTCGCTGAAAAGCACAGGAAAGACAAGCAGTTCGGTAAAATGCTGAAGAATTACTATAAGATCACAGGAGGGAAAAGGTGAGGAGATTGTCATGACCGGGAAATTATACAACCAGAGTCTTTATTATCTTGATGTGCTGTGCAACCGGATACCGGGGCGAAGCGTGGGCAGCGAGGGTAACAGGGAGGCGACGCGCTTCTTTGAACAGGAACTTTCAGGAATGGGATGGCTGACCTCATCGGCGGAGTTTAATGCAATGGACTGGAGAGACGGCGGGGCACATCTCATGTGCAACGGCGTAAGCTTTGAAGTATTCACAGGTCCCTATTCCCTGCCGTTCAGTGGCAGCAGGCGGATTGTGACTGTCTCAGATACAGCTGGCCTTGAGAAAGCAGACCTGGAGGATAAGATCGTTCTCCTTTACGGAGAGATCGCCCGGGAACAGCTGATGCCGAAGAACTTTGTCTTTTATAATCCTGAAGAGCACCAGAGGATCATCGCGCTGCTTGAAAAAGGCAAACCCGCCGCCATAATCAGTGCCACGGGGAGAAATTCCGCGTTGGCAGGAGGCGCTTACCCCTTCCCGCTGATCGAGGATGGTGACTTCGACATACCATCGGTATATATGACAGAAGAGGAGGGGATAAGGCTCCTGTCACACGATGGCGAGACTGTCACCCTTGAGTCGGTGTCGGAGCGCATTCCCGGGAAGGGTTATAACATCACTGCGGGAAGAGGTCCGGAAGATGCTGACAGGATTGTTGTTACAGCCCATATTGATGCAAAGAAGGGTACCCCGGGTGCCATTGACAACGCAACAGGAGTAATTGTACTCCTGCTGCTGGCGGACCTTCTTCGTGACTATGAGGGGCCGCGGAAAATTGAGCTGGTCGCCTTAAACGGGGAGGATTACTATGCAGTCCCCGGCCAGATGAACTACATTATGGCCAACCAGGGTCGTTTCAGTGAGATGATCCTGAATATCAACATAGACGGGGCCGGATACCGGGAAGGAATTTCGGCATTCTCTCCGTTTAACCTGCCGGAAGAGATATACAGGAAAACCGCAGGTGTGATCACCCGCTATCCTGGCATTACAGAAGGTGCCCAGTGGCCTCAGGGAGACCACAGCATATTCGTCCAGTACGGTGTGCCTGCCCTGGCTGTCTCATCGAAATGGTTCATTGATAACATGGAGAGCCAGGACATAACCCATACTCCAAAGGATAATCCCGAAATCACAGACTGCCGCAAAGTTGAAGAGATAGCTTTTGCGTTGAATGACCTGATCCGCCTGGTGTGATGCCCGAATAAAAAAACCGCCCTGAAAATCCAGGGCGGTCAGTGTATAAAAAAAGAACGTGCCGGTTATTCCTTTATGAATCTTTTCATTATTGTGGCCCGGGGAGATATGAACCTGATAAAATAAATCCCCTTTCTCAACTGTGATACCTCGAGGGTCACCTGAGCATGAGCCTCACAAACCTCATTCAGACATTTGTTGCCGGTGACATCAAAAATCTCAAGCATTGTAACTCCTTCAATATTGTCGACAATCAGTTCGCTTTTAGCCGGGACCGGATAAATTTTGATCTTTTCTGCAAGATTGTGTGCTATTGAATCGGAGACGGATGTCTTCGCGTAAGCCGGCCGGCCTGTGCTACCCTGCCCGGAGACACTGCCCACGGAGATGAGCAGAAGGCAGCAAGTAATTGATGATAAAATAATTCCGGGTAAATGTCTTTTCATAGGCCGCTGATCATTTGCTTTGCGAGGTTAACTTATGATCGCATCAAATTTAAATGATGCAACTGCACTTTATACTCCGTGATTGGTCAAAATGTTTCAAACTTTAACAAGTTATCAACAATAAATTTCTGAATGCATTGTTGTGGGGCCGCGAAAAAGCGTTCCCAATAATTGTCATTTAATGAATTGCGATAAAAAACTAACTTTGGAGCCTTGAAAATCCAAACAATTCAAAAACCAATAAAGTGAAAAGAGTAATCATTATCATGATGGCAGCAACAATTGCAGCAGTGTCATGCAACACAGAGAAGAAGGAGCCGGGAAATCCCTTCTTTACGGAATGGGAAACGCCGTTCGGTGTGCCTCCCTTTGAAAAAATAAAAAATGAGCATTACATGCCCGCCATTGATTCGGGCATCGTGCTTGCCAGGCTGCAGATCGCTGAGATCACCGGCAGTGAGGAGGCTCCTACCTTCGCCAATACAGTTGCAAAATATGACCGCTCTGATGAGATGCTTTCCAGGGCTGCCTATGTCTTTTATTCCCAGACAAGCGCAAGCACCAATGACACCCTTGAGCAGCTCCAGATGGAGATAGCTCCGAAAGTGTCGGCTTTCAGTGACGAGGTGCTCCTTAATGCGGCTCTTTTCAGCAGGATAAAGACCGTGTGGGAAAACAGGGATTCCGTCCAGCTCAATGAGGAGGAACTCTTTCTTCTTGACAACCTCTACAAGAGCTTTGTCCGTAACGGAGCACTGCTCAACCAGGAAGACCAGGAGAAGCTTAAGATGCTGAACCAGAAACTATCTGTGCTGACTGTTGAGTTCAGCCAGAACGTGCTTGCCGAGACAAACAAATTCAAGCTCGTAATTGACAGTGAAGCTGACCTGAAAGGATTACCCGAGAGCGTTGTAACTACTGCTGCCGCGATGGCAAAGGATGAAGGAATGGAAGGGAAATGGCTGTTCACCACACAGAAGCCAAGCATGCTCCCCTTCCTGCAGTATGCCGAAAACCGCGACCTCCGCAAGAAGCTTTATGACGCATACCTCAACCGTGGCAACAATGGTGATGAGAATGACAATAACAAGATACTGGCAGATATCGTCAGGCTGAGGGCAGAGAGGGCCAAACTTCTTGGCTACAGAACCCATGCCGACATAGTTCTGGAGACACGCATGGCGAAGACGCCTGAAAATGTTCTGAACCTCCTGAATAACCTGCTTGGCAGGGCACTGCCGGTCGCCGGCAGGGAGCGCGACGAGATGCAGAAGATCATCGAGGCCGAGGGTGGCACTTTCAAGCTCGAGCCCCACGACTGGTGGTATTATGCCGAGAAGCTTCGCAAGAGCAAGTATGACCTGGACGAAAATGAACTGAGGCCCTACTTCAGCCTCGACAACGTCCGTGACGGTGCATTTGCCGTAGCAAACAAACTTTATGGCATAACATTCACCCCCATAAATGAAATTCCGCTTCCTCATCCTGATGCTCAGGCCTTTGAGGTGAAGGAAGCTGACGGCAGCCATGTGGGCGTACTTTATATGGATTTCTTCCCGCGTGAGAGCAAGCGCCAGGGAGCATGGTGCGGCGGTTACCGTGATCACCAGGTTGTTGACGGCAAGGAAATCACTCCGGTTGTAACAATAGTCGGCAACTTCACCCCGCCGGCAGGGGATAAGCCTGCATTGCTCAGTATGGATGACGTCATGACCCTTTTCCATGAGTTCGGCCACGGACTCCAGGGGCTCTTCTCGGAGAACACATATTCGTCAACCACGGTGGCGTGGGACATTGTTGAACTGCCATCGCAGATAATGGAGCACTGGGTTACAGAGCCCGAGGTGCTTGCCATGTATGCAAAGCACTATGAGACAGGTGAGGTAATCCCGCAGGAGCTTGTTGAGAAGATCAGGAACAGCAGCTACTTCAATACAGGTTTTGATAATGTGGAGATTATGGCCGCATCACTCCTTGATATGGCCTACTATTCAATTGAAGAGCCTGCAGTGGTTGATCCGCAGCAGTTTGAGGAGGAGACGATGAATAAGATAGGCATGATCCCGGAGATAGAGCCAAGATACAGAAGCACCTATTTCCTTCACATGATTGACGGCTATGATGCGGGCTATTATGTTTACACATGGGCGGCGGTACTTGACAATGACGCCTATGAGGCATTCAGGGAGAAGGGAATCTTTGACCAGGCAACGGCAACTTCATTCAGGAAGAATGTTTTGAACAGGATGGGAACAATGGAGGCGGAACAGATGTACCTGAACTTCCGCGGCCGCGAGCCGGAGATCGAGCCTTTGCTCAGGAACAGGGGACTGAACTGATAACCGGTCAGATACAGAATACAGGAAAGGGCTGCCCTCCGCAAGGGGGCAGCTTTTTCTTTCAGGGATTACCCGGGTGGTGTCGCGACAGGTACTGTTGAATCTTTTTTCCGGAGATGCTTCCCCAAACGGCAGAACTGTTCGCCGGCAATCATGCTTGCAAGATGACGGGCAAGGGCTTGCTGACTATAGAATCTCTTTCTGATACTGTGAGTTAACGAAAAGGACGGTGCCCACCTCGCTGTAACCGCCCAGGATAGATTCGCCGTTATGCTTCAGCGTTTCAGGACTGAAACCGGTCAAGACAAGTGCAGCTGATGCCGACCTGTCATTTATGAAGCTCCTGACAGAACTGCCGTTAGTGACCTCAATGATCTCAACGTTTTTCCCGGTGATTGGCAGACGGCCTGAACCCATCAGCTGTGCCATCTCCTGCCTTGCATCCTCAACCTGGCCCGGTTTGCAGGTGCTGAAAACCCTTATGAACGATTTCTTCCAGTCAGGGTGACCTGAAATTATGAAGCTCAGCAGAATCAGCAGGCTTGCATTTTCAGGTTCATTGAAATCGATCCACACATGTATCCCCTTGCTGCAGTTCATCTCCTTGGCTGCGGAAGCGAGCAGGCAGATATCGAAATTACCCGCCTTTATCAATCTCATGTTTTCAATTATCTCACCAAGGTTCTCGGGGTTTTCCTTGTCATATTCAAATACAACCATATTATTCTCCATTCCGGAGATCCCCGGTACCTGTATGGCCTGGACTATGGCAGAGGTGTAGGAAGGTGAAATTATTGTATCCACATAGACGTGGTTATGGGAAGTCTCATAGAGTTCAATCAGTTTTGCAAGTTCCTCTGATGCCTGCAGGCTGGTGGCACGTGAATAATATCCGTCTATTCTGTGCAAATACGTTCCGAACCCATAGCTGTATGACAGCCAGTTCAGAAGCCTGAAAGCCTTTTCCCTTTTAAAGGAGTCTTTGGAGATGCATATCACCCCGGGTCGCCATTCCTTCTCCTTGCGCCTGCTCTCCGTCTTCTGCAGGTATACCTGCAGGTTGCGGTTGATCTGGAAGAGAGTGTTTGCAAAGAGCGACTCAAGTCCTTTTCTGTTTTTGTGGTAATGATTTATATATGAGTATATAAGGATAACAAGAATCGTCGCGGTAAGGGCATAGAGGGTGTTGATCCTGAACATAACGATAACTGATACCAGGAAGCCGGCGAGAGACAGGTACCATTTCGACCTGAACGAAGGCCTGTATGAGGGTGATGAGCCGAAGTGGTTCAGGAAGGAGATGAGGCAGAGGGAGCCGTATGTGACGAGGAAGAACATTGAGATGATCTCCGCAACTGCGTTCACGCTTCCAAGGGCTACAAAGATGACAGCAATCACCAGTGTAACCAGGGTGGCATTTACCGGTTCGCCGTCGTTGCTCCTTGCTGCGGATAGCCACCTGTTGAGCCTCATCGAAGGGAAGGAGGCATCGTTTGCCAGGGCCTGGAGTGTACGCGGTGCGACAAGCACCGAGCCAAGGGCAGAGGAGAGGGTGGCGGCGGCCAGACCAAGAGGCACTATCACAGCTCCTCCGATTGCTATCTTTCCCATTATGAGCTGGTCACCGAGCATCTCTTCAGGTGAGGCAGAGATTGCAAGCTTGTATACAACAAATGAGTAAATGATCATTCCTGTCACTGTGGCCAGGATAGTTCCCAGAGGAATTGCCTTTGCCGGATTGCGCAGGTCGCCCGAGAGACCCACACCGGCAGTCATACCGGTGAAAGCCGGAAAGCAGATCGCAAATACAATGAAGAAATCACTCATATTGCGTATATCGCGGGCCGGAATCTCTCCGGGAGCCAGGCTGCCGGCAGCAGGCTTGCCGAGGAAGAACAGCAGCAGGGTGATAAAGAGTATGACAACTACTGCGTAGAGCGCCTTCACACCGGTTCCGGAGCCCTTCCGGAGTATCAGGATGCCGAGCACTAGAGTCACCGGAAGGCTGATCACCTGCCTTGGAAGGATGACGGAAAACTTCTGCACTGCGAAGTTGAAGAAGAACTCAAAGGCCTCGGTGAATGCGATTATGTAAAATGCAACGCTGATTGCCTGGGAAAGAAAGAGGGCAATCCCTATTGTAGCCCCGATGTTGAGCCCGAAAGACCTGGAGATTATGAAATACTCGCCTCCTCCTTCAACCCTTTTATTTGTTGCCAGCTCCGAAATAGCGAGGGCCGTCGGGATTGTCACCGCATGGCCCATGACAATAAGCAGCAGGGCTCCCCAGAATCCGAGTGTGCCAACGGCAAATCCGAAGCGCAGAAAGAGGATAGCTCCAAGAATGGTTGACACAGCCGTAAAATAGACCGGTGCAGCTCCAAACCTTTTTTTCTCTGCAGATACTCCCATTACATTAAGTATAACGTACCGAAGTTGTCAGTATTCCAACATAAAGATGTAAAAAAATGTGCAAAAGAGGTAATTTAATATCTTTACGCCGGTGATGAACCATACTAACCTGATAACGATTGCAGGCTCCGAACTGTCAGATATTGAGGCTCTCCTGTACAGTCTTGGCGTTGATGCCACCTATTCCCGCAGGCTGCTCTACTGGGTCTACAGGAAGGCAATAAGATCATTTGCGGAGATCAATGACATCCCGTCCGCGGTTCTCCGTACTCTGGATCAAAACACATCCATCGGCCTGATGCCTCCTGTAGCCTCAGAGGTGTCAGCGGACGGCTCCGTCAGGTATCTGTTCTCAGGTTCGGGAGACCTCCATCATGAGACAGTCTGGCTGCCTGACGGCAAACGCAGTACCGTGTGTGTCTCGGTGCAGTCGGGCTGCAGAATGGGATGCCGTTTCTGCGCAACGGGGAGTAACGGATGGGGAGGCAATCTGACAGCATGTGAGATTGTAAACCAGGTTGTAAGTGTTCCACATGAGATCACGCACATCGTGCTGATGGGTATGGGTGAGCCGGGAGACAATATTGAGGAGGTCTTGAAGGCCTGTCGCATCTTTACTGCAGAATGGGGACTTGCGGCAGGGAGAAGCAAGGTTACGGTCTCCACAGTGGGAGTGACACCCTCCGTAATGAGACTGCTTGATGAGACAGAGTGCAACATCACCCTCAGTCTTCATTCACCCTTCCCTGAAGAACGGCGGGAATTCATTCCTGCCGAAACACGATGGCCCTTTGAAGAGACCCTCTCCCTGCTGAAAAACTATTATAACCGTCGGAAAAGGCGCTTTACGGTAGCCTATGTGATGATAGAGGGCAGGAATGACACCGACAGACACCTGGAGGAACTGAAAAAATTGCTCACAGGTACCGGGATACGAGTTAACCTGCTTCCCTACCACCCCCTTGCCGGGGATGATGCGAGGAGTTCGGGCAGCGATGTCATGATGAAGTTTAAACATAATCTTGTGACATCAGGCATCAGCGCATCGGTTAGAAAGTCAAGGGGTGCGGATGTTGATGCTGCCTGTGGAATGCTGGCAGCAAAAAAATGGACCAGGGCCAGGGGGACAAACGAAGTGAAATCTACAGATCGTAAGAACTAACCTAAAGGTGACAACAACATGGCCGGACAATTAGCCAGCAATGACAAATCCCCGGGTGCGGAGTCCTGGAAAAAACTTTTCTCGGAGACACTTGGGAAATCATCAAGGATACCATACAGGGGAACATATAAGGTACATGACCAGGTACTGGAGCTTTTTGACCATTCGAATCAGTTTTTCTTTATTGCCGACTATTCAAGCCTTAACATGCTCTATGTCAGCCCGAACGTCCAGAATGTGCTTGGTTATGAACCTTGGGAATTTGATTTCAGGACGTTGTTCGGGATAATCCATCCTGACGACAGAAAGGCTGTCTTCGAAATCGGGAAGATGGTGCTGAACCGTGAGATGAATTACATTTCAGGCAACTCGCACAGGCACGTTGCGCTTTACATGTCTTACCGGGCATCCAGGAAGAACGGCAGGTATACAAGGATCTCCCTGACAATATCAAGGCACATTGATCCGGAAGGCGGTATTTATGACATGGTGGAGGTTCGCGACATTACCCATGTCCGCTGCGGAACGAGTGTTATATTTGCACTCCTTGGTGGAAAACCGCTGAAGGATCTCCCGGTCTCAAGGGAGGAGCTCTCAATCTCAAGAAGGGAACAGGAGATAATCTATTATATTTCCCGGGGATATACAAGCAAGAAGATTGCATATGAGCTGAACCTGAGCGAGTTCACTGTCAGTACCCACCGCAGGAACATACTCAGAAAGACAGGCACCTCCAATATGGTTGATTTACTGCTGTTTGCAGCCTCAAACGGAATCATTTGAAAAATACCCAAAAGTAGGTATTGCATGTGAAAAAGGGTCTCACTAGTTTTGCCATGCAAGCGGAACAACAGAGGATTTAAAGGATTAGTGTTTTTTAGATTCCCCGTTTCCTCTCTCCGGCAAATAATGGTACTTCTTTCTTAAGGCCGGAAGAGAAAAATAATACTGCCCAACCCCCTGGGCAGTATTTATTTTTTTGGATTGATCAGTTGCAGTGTGTATTCCGTCTCCCATACATCGCCTGCCCTTGTCCACTCTTTTCTGGCAGCACAATGTGTAAATCCGTGACCTTCAAAGAGGTGCAGGCTTTCACTATTGTTTTCAAGGATATTGCACCATAGCTGGTGCAGTCCGATTGTTTCAAAGGCATAGCTGACAACGCAGGCAAGTGCGGTTGAGGCATAACCTTTCTTCCTGTCAACCGGATGTGCAATCAGGATGCCAACGCCTGCCCTGTTATTGAAATGATCAAAGTCGAAGAGGTCGATTGTCCCGACAGTTCTTTCCTCAGGAAGGACATCTATCATCAGCCTTAGCTGTCCGGTCTCGTAGATGCTCTTGCCCGAGCCGGCAATGTATTTTTTCAGGATGTACCTCGAGAACGGCACAAAGTTGTTACTCTGTTTCCAGTTGGCTTCGTCATTTTCCCATTGGTAAAGCAACTCAAGGTCTTCGGGTTCAACGGCGCGCAGCCTGATCCCGTCATTTTCCAGAATCATTCCTGTATACTTTCTTCACGAAGATGTCATCCGGATAGCCTAGACGGAGCAATCTTGCCTGCTCCGCGTAGGCCTCGGCCTTGGTGTCAAACCTGCCTGTTGTATAACGGTAGAACCGGTCCTGGCTGTTAAAGAATACTGAAATCTCTGCAAATTCAAAATAGGCTGGATCAACCGGGTTATAGAGTGCCATGACCTGAACCGTGTAATAGAGAACTTCAGGGTCAATCTCGGCATCACTGTCCCTGACGTCGCGGACAACCAGGTCGGTTATGAGGAGGGAGGAGTCGACTACCGTAAGGTAAGGCAGGTCAGCAGGATCGAAGCTGATAGTCACAGTGTCACGCTTCTCTTTGACAACCGGATTGAAGGAGACAAGGGTGATCTCCTTCTTCTTGTATCCTGTCATGATGGAATAGAAGCCGAAGTCGCCGTTACTGAAAGGCTGAAAAGCTATGTTATCATCGGTGGTGCTGAGCGGGTATCCGATATTCACAGGGCTGGTCCACTGTCCGGAGGATAATTTCGAAAGGAAAATATCGTAGCCGCCCATTGATCCGTGGCCTTCAGAACTGAATGTCAGGGTATTGCCGTCACCGGAAATGAACGGGGTCTCTTCATTATAGGGAGTGTTGACAACGTTTCCAAGGTTGGAAGGTATGCCCCAGTCACCTGTTACATCCTTTTCCGACATCCAGAGGTCAAGCTCACCCAGTCCACCTTCACGGTTGGAGGTGAAGTAGAGCTTTTTCCCGTCCGAAGAGATGGCGGCATGTGATTCATAAAACCTTGTGTTGATGTTCTTGTTGAGCCTTTCAATCTGTGACCATTGTCCGTTAGCAAATCTTGTCACATAGATATTGCCGTCGTAGTTATCGTTTTTGAACAGGTAGAGTTCGGTTCCGTCACTGTTAAGGGAGGTGGTGTGGCAGTCAGTGCCCATTCCGGCTTCGAAGGTGATGTCAACAGGGGTTGCCCATGAATCGCCTTCCCTGTACGTGACATAGACCACACTCTCCAGTCCGCGTTTTTCGGTGTAAGCCATTGTGCTGCCGTCATAGCTGAGTACCGGCCTGTCATTGACCGAGCCCTGGTTGATATATTCCTTAAGTGGCTGGATGAGTACATTTACAGGGTTTTTCATCTGGACGGAGGCAACGTTACAGGCCTGCATCTGCTGATTGACGAACTCCTGGTTCTGCATCTCCGAAGATTCGGTTATCAGTTTCTGGAAGAACCGGTAGGTGTTAAGTGCGCTGTCGAGCCTGTTTGTTATGCGGTAGGCATTTGCCAGGGAAAAATAGGCATCGAGAGGTGCTCTCATCTCCTTTATCTTCCCTGTTTTGGAGTTATAGCTGGTGCTTCTGACGGCCTCCTCCAGGAATGGAATTGCTTTGGGTTTCTCATCAAAAATATTAAGATAGCAGTTACCTATCTTGTATTTGATGTTGTAGTTGCCTGGCCTGAGATCATTGAGCATGAGGTAGAGCGGGTTGGCAAGCTCATATTCACCGTAAAGATAGTGAGACTCGGCTTCCTTCCAGATCTCCTTCAGCTCGCTGTTTTTCTGCCCTATAACAGGCATCATCACGACAAGCATTATCAAAAAAACTATTCCCCTTTTTCCCATGTCTCAGTTT
>CAZHAI010000017.1:0-10614 GCA_964530645.1 uncultured Rikenella sp.
GTATCTTGTATGAACTAAAAACAGGCAATTATGACTCTCAAGATTCTGTATTGGTTCCCGCGGATTCTGGCTATCCTTTCGATACTGTTTTTGTTGTTATTCTCCTTCGATTCGTTCGGTGGAGACGTCCCGCCGGGCAAACAGATTCTTGGATTTCTGACGCATAACATTCCGGTCTTTGTATTAATCATAATTCTGGTTATTGCCTGGAAATATGAGGTTATCGGAGGTGCACTGTTTATCATTGCATTTATTGCACTTGGTATTTTTTTTAAATCATTTTCCGGCAATCCCGCTTCATTGATCATAATCGCTCCCTTGCTTCTCGCAGGAGCAATGTTTATCCTGCATGATGTACTGTCGTCAAGGAGCCGACAATAATTAATGTAAAGCCCCCGGAAGATTGGTTCCGGGGGCTTTGTTTTATCAGGGATATTCACTGTTATTAATTCCCATTATTCATCTCGTTCCCGGGACAACCAAATTTGGTGACATGCCATCCTTCGCCATCGAAAAGCCAGGTAATCATATAATGGTTGCCCTGATCTCCTTTTAAAAAAGTATTGGCGGTCCACTGATCACTTATCGGAATCCAAAATTTATCTAATTCATGGATATTAAAAACTTCTCCGGTGATTGCACTCTGAAGTACCCCTTTACCTTCCAGTATCGACCATTGATAGATACCATCTTTATAATGATCGACCATATGCCAGTACAGGTCACCCTGAACATAATCAACCCACTGTCCGTCGCATGCTACATCGGCATAAAAACCCCACATCATCCAATAAGCGTCTGATCCTGTCCCGTTTTTTCCGCTTGGTTGAGCAGAGAGCTGAGTCAGGCCAATACCCAAAAACAGGCATACCATAAGAAATGTCTTTGTTTTCATAGTTGAGTTGTTTTAGTTGATACAAGAATTTAGAACAAATTTCGACCATGGCTGGCTATACCGTTATTCTCTGCGTCCCAAAGATTGTTCCATACGTCCCACATTGCAAAATTCCGGTCACCTTTAAGGCTTAGTTTAGACCAGGATGTAAAGGCAATATCAAAGCCCGGAAAAGCTATCGATTTTGGGACGCCGGGAACAATTTTTGGTACGCAAAGAGACGTTCCTGGAATGCAGCCAGGATGCAATTGACCAGTGGGAAAGTCAGGGGTATTCCTGTGAACAGTGAGGAGACGGGCTGTTACTTCAACCTGATGAAGTGATCCAGGAGTCCAAGGTACAGGTGCTCCTCTCCCGGCAGTTCCAGTTCGTAAGTCGAACATAAATAATAATTCTTCCTTACTGTCCCCAAACCCGCCAGTGATGCGGCTGGGCCTGACAGAATTCTCCTTAGGTCGCCGGCCATGGTCTCATCACCTTCAGCCTGTTCCTGGATTTTGTCCTTGAGGAAGGAGGTGAACTGCTGCTCGGATGGATTGGTTGCAAACAACAATGCAAGGACAAGGACGAGGATAACTAATCCGTATGGAAAGCTCCGTGATTTTTTTGCTGCACTCATTTTGTCAGAATTATTAATATGTTTTTCGCATTAAAAATTGAAAGGCTAAAATTACTATCAAAGGTCCGCCTGAGCAAATATTTTGGCACGCAGGGAAAAAACTTTGGTACGTATAGAAAAATGAGTTCCGGCAGAGTGGCGGAACTTTGAATGGGAATTCGAATAATAAGAACCATCCGATATGAGATGACAGAATGAGTTCCTGCTAACTAATACCTTAACGCATATGAAAGCAAAGATCTTTACCCTGCTTATTACGGTACTGGCGTTTACGGCAATCTGCACGTCAAATGCACAGAACCTGCTGATTGACGGTTCTTTCGACACCACAACCGTAATCGTACCCACTCCCGGAGACCCTGCCCCCGCAAATATCTGGTGCTCATTTGTGGCACCATGGGGAGTCAATGCATCGGTAACTGTGGAAGATGGTGCGGGAGTCTTCATCATCCCGGAAGGGGGATGGCCCGGATACGATTATAATGAGATCCAACTGATGCAGGCCGGATTTGAACTTCAACCCGAGCATCAATACCGCCTTTCATACGACGTGAAAGCTGATGCGGAACGAATCTATGGCCTCTATCTCGGAGAGGTCGGAGGCAACTGGAACAGTCTTATCGGGTTTGACAAATATTACCAGAACGCCACAACTGAATGGCAGACTGTAGTAATCGACTTCAAAACCCCTCTCACTTTTTCCTACCATAAGCTTAGTTTTGAGGCCGGCACGGTCAACATCAACATGTACTTTGACAACGTATCAATCACTGACCTGGGGCCATATACACCTTCAGTAGGCATCCTGGGATCATCACTGAGTGGCTGGGATACTGATGTTGATATGCAAACCACGGATGGCGTCCATTACACCCTGCAACAGTATCTTGCTACCGGGAGACTGAAATTCAGGCAGGATGACCTGTGGTGGATAAACTGGGGCGGCACTGAGTTCCCTTCCGGCATGGGATCCATTTATGGCCCGGATATAATGGTTACAAATCCAGGTTCCTATGATATAGAATTCAATAGGGAAACGGTTGAATACACATTTACCTGCACCGGGACCTGCACCCCTTATGTTGGAATTGCAGGTAGTGCTGTTCCTCTTTACAGTGACTTCAATGCTGATGTCAATATGACAACATATGACGGAATAACCTATGTAATGTCAGGATACCTGTTTACTGACGGCGAGGCAAAATTCAGGAAAAACGACAGCTGGACAGAGAGCTGGAGCAGCAGCTCGTTCCCGTCAGGAATTGCCACTGCAGGTGGTCCTCCAATCCCTGTAACGGCAGGCAGCTATAAGGTCACCTTTAACATATCAACCGGTGAATACAGGTTCGATTTCCCGAGTATCGGTATACTGGGTGATGCCTTACCAGGATGGTGGAATGAGGATATTGATATGACAACCACCGACGGAATAATATATATCCTGAATAATTATCCCTTCAGCCAGGGTGAAGTGAAGTTCAGGCAGGAAAATTCGTGGGATGTCAACTGGGGAGACTATATATTCCCGACAGGTTACGGTTACCAGGACGGCCCTAATATTCCGGTACCGTCCGGAACGTACACTGTGACCTTCAACAGGCTGACAGGTGAATACAGTTTCATGGCAACATCATGTCCGGTTCCCGCAATCCTATGCCCCGATTTCGTCTATGTTCCAACCGAACCTGGGCTCTGCGGGGCATATGTTTATTATCCTGATGTTATCCCGGCTTATAATTGCGGTGGGGAAGGCCTCGTCATGACCCAGACTGAGGGATTGCCCAGCGGCGAATTTTTCCCGTCCGGATATACCGTAAATACGTTCATGCTGACAAACGCTGACGGCAATACAGCCTACTGTGGTTTCGGTGTATATGTGTATGACAGTGAAGCACCCGTCCTTTCAGATCTGAAGGAGAATTACGATCCGATTTGGCCACCTGACCATCGGATGGTTGAGATTCCTCTTGAATACACCGTTTATGATAATTGCGGAAGCACAACCTGCGAGCTATATATCTGGAGCAACGAAGCTGAGAATGGCCCGGGCGACGGTGAATCGGCCCCTGACTGGGAAATAATCAATGACCATATTGTTTTACTTAGGGCAGAAAGATCCGCCACAGGAACCGGCAGGGAGTATTATATTTCAATTCAGTGCCGCGACGATTCGTGGAACTATACCTATCATGAAGTCCTGATAAAAGTTCCGCATGACATGGGCGGAAAATCTCCGCTCATGATCAGTGTCTGGCCTAACCCAAGTGAATACAGCTTCAACCTGCAACTAGAATCGGAGGTTGATTCTCCCATCCGGGTATCGGTTTCTGATACTGGCGGGAGACAACTGTCAAAATTCCTGACCAGGAACAACCAAACCATAACCTTTGGTAATGACCTGATGCCGGGAACCTACCTTGTAAATGTCTCACAGGGTGATTATTCGGAAACTATTACTATTCTGAAGCAGTAGCACCCTGCGACATATGAGTACTTTAAGTCAGGTCACCCTGTGACAGTGTCACCAGTTTTGAAATATAGCGGGGATCCTCGGCATACGGGATACTATTGAGAAAGAGAAGGTAGAAATCGCTGTCGATCTCACCTCCCAGCCTGTATCCCCTTGACAGGTAGTATTTCTGCCACAGGGCATAGTCGATTACGGAATCGGACCAGTGAGCATACTTCGCATGCTCCTTGTAGATCCCGGTTGCAACTGTCGGCCTGCGGTTCGGGTATCTCATGCCAAACAGGTTATTCGCGTTAAGAAAGATATCCGAGGTAAAATACCCCGTTTCAAGGCACGATTGCAATATGACAATATCCTGATAAAGCACCCCTTCATACTGGAGGCATTTCTTCAGCAGATCCTCGCTGAATGGCTGATGCTTAATATCAAAATAGAAGAGATACTTTTCAGCCCTCAGTTTTGTCTCTTCTGTCATTACGGGGCTTCCTCCCGGTACCAGATTGGTGTTCAGGAGAAAAATCATTCCAAGCAGGATGACACGAGCGGCATAACCGATCGGAACCGGATTTAGTTTCAGATCCCGGGTAAATTTCCAGTACCTGAAAGCAACTTTTAAACCCGAAGAAATCTGTGTAATTGTCTTCATGGCTGTTCGTTTTGACTAACAGGGCAAAGTTACGCCCTGCATATCCGCAGCACAAGACCCTCAGTCCCCTATGGTGGTATTTATGAGCACATTATAAAACATGCTCCTCAATTTATTCAGTAGTTTCACAAGCGGGCCAGCCCAACTCACATCTCGAATTACACGTTTCGTCAAAAAGAGCATTTTTTTTACCTGCGTAGAACAATTTGTGCGTTTTTAACAATTACGGCAAATCATAAATCATTAATTATATGACTAATAACCCAGAACTGGATACATAAAGTCCAAATCCGCGGTTTTGACCAACCGAAGTTTAGAAAAGGTAAATTTTTATGATTGTTCGATTTTCCTGGTGTATGATTTGTAAAATACGTACGTTCACCATATATTTGTACGTATAAAGCGCAGAAATGGACACAAAACTGACAATAAAACTTAACAGCGTAGTAATAACCCGGGCAAAAAGATATGCAAGGTACCGCAGGACGAGTTTGTCGAGGCTGATTGAGTCATACCTCGACTCCGTGACAAATGAGGCACCTGAGGATATTGAGATCACACCCCTGGTAAGGAGCCTCAGCGGTGTTATCAGATTACCGGAAGATTATAATTACAAGAAAGAGCTTGCTGATTATCTCATAAGAAAATACTTATGAATAGAGTTTTTCTTGATACCAACATAGTGCTTGATCTGTTGGCTCAGAGAATGCCCTTTTACTCCGAGGCAGCAAGGCTGTTTTCACTGGCAGATAAAAAGGAGATAATACTATCCATTTCAGCGCTTTGCCTGGCTGACTCAAATTACATCCTTTCAAGGCATCTTCCATCAGCTGAGGTCCGACCAATATTACGGAAATTCAAGGTGTTGGTAAATGTTCTTCCACTGGATGACAAAATCACTGATCTGGCTCTGAATTCAGATTTTCACGATTTTGAAGATGCCATTCAATATTATACTGCCATTGTAAACGAACAGGATTTGATAATCACCAGAAACCAGGCTGACTTTAAAGAGAGCAAACTTCCGGTCATGAACGCCGGTGAATTCCTGGCTGCTTTTAAAATAATCGAATAAAGAATTTGGACAATAAAAATGTGCCTTGTTTCCTTATGACAATTCTAACTATATGAAAGAACCCAAAATTGAGGCAGATGACTATCTGGCCACTCATTTCATCACCCGGAGCAACTGGTTGAGAGCAGCCGTACTTGGAGCCAATGACGGAATCTTATCTACGGCAAGTATAGCCATCGGCGTTGCCGCTGCAAGCAGTACCAGGGAGCCGGTTATATTAGCGGCACTTGCAGGATTGGTTGCCGGGGCCTTATCGATGGCGGCTGGTGAATACGTCTCGGTAAGTTCTCAGACAGACGTGGAGAAGGCTGATATTGAAAGAGAGAAACAGGAACTGGAAGAAATGCCTGACCTGGAGTTACAACGATTGGCGGAAATATATGAAAAAAGAGGGCTGAAGAAAGAGACCGCTCAGCTGGTAGCGAAAGAATTAACGGCCAACGATGCATTAGGTGCACATGTCAGGGATGAATTGGGTATCAATGAAATAAGCCAGGCGAAACCAATCCAGGCAGCATTTGCTTCAGGCGCTGCATTTACAATAGGCGGCATTATGCCCTTTTTAGTAACTCTGTGGCTGCCAATGAAAATCATGGAATACTCTCTCTATGGATTTGCAATCTTCTTTCTCATCATTCTGGGCTCCCTGGCAGCCAGGACGGGAGGCTCAAGTGTAACCAGGGCTATCATCAGAATTTCATTCTGGGGTACTGTAGCCATGGGATTGACTGCCCTGGTAGGGTATCTGTTTAATGTAACCGTTGGATAGACAGATAATTGATCACCATCCGGCAGGCCATGTGACTGTCAAATGAGTTTCCAAACGCCGCCCCGTCGTTACTCTTTCCTGAACCTGACCCGGGTCACTTCGCTGACCCAGCCGCCGACATTGAACACGGTGCCCTCGTCAAGTATCTTGCGATAAAAACACTCCTCCCTCGTCGGGAAAAGCTTTGAGTAGGCCCTGATCCTGCCCTCAGCCACCTTCCTGAGCGAGGGATCAACCTTTACGGCCGCCTCAAGGTAATCAACCGCCACCCAGTAGGCTGTGTGATTGTCAAAAGAGCTGCCCAACTCGGCTCCTGCATAACACTCTGCCAGAAGCATCAGCGCATCAGCATTCCATTTATTCAGCTGAAAGGCATGCTCAGCCCTGTCTCTCGCCTCCTGCCTCTTCCCCTGACCAAGCTCCATCAACGCAACCCGGATCAGTACCGCAGAACGGACATTACTTGTCGTGTCACGATTATATGCCTCAGTGAAATAGGATATGGCTCTCTCGGTATCATTGCGTGCAAGGTTCAGCTCGGCAAGCCTGACGGCATTCGCCGCAGACCTGTCATTCGCAAACATCTTAACAGCTATGTTATAATAAAGATCAGAGCCGGTGCAGCCCGCCTCGGTGAGCATGGTCCGGACCTTGCCGATAAACAGAGTGTCCCGGAAGTTGCGATCGACCTTACCTGCATAAAGTGTCTCCAGCCCTCCGCAGGTCATGGCACCGCTGGTACGGTAAAAGGTCTCCATGTTCACCAGATCATCAGAATTGGTGCAGTTGCCGGTACCTGTTTCAATCCTGTCGTCAACCGTACCGATTGTGGTGACAAACGCGTTCGACATCTCTCCGGCATCAATAATACCCATTGCATAGAGACTGGCGGCCACGGTGGCCAGCTGCACGAAATGTCCGCAATCCATCTGATCAGGATAACTTTCGGATGCCTCCATGAGGATATTATAGCATAACCCAAGGTATTCAGGGTCATCACCGGCAAGATCAAGCAGAAGATCAGCCTTGTGCATGTCATGTGCCGGTTTATTGCTGAAGTAATATGTCCGCTGCGTCAGGATCATCAGTATTGAATCGATGTATTCCGACGCGGATGTCAGGTCAAACATCTCCCTGTACATCAATTCACCATCGGCATAGATGTCCTCAGAGACGGCCGGACAGGAAGCCAGGGCTTCCCTCCAGTATCCGAGGGCAGCAACCGGGTCAGCATTCATGCGCGCAGACTTGTAGAGTGAGATCTTATCAGGGCACCCGGTGCTGTCCTGCGCTACCCCCGCAGCTGTTTCCGTTTCAATGACTCCCTGGCCCGTAACAACGGCCGGCAAAATAATCATAAACACTGCAACGATAATCCTGAAGGACCGCTTGCCACTCTCTGTTCTTATTGCCATAATCCGCTGTGCGCTTAATGTTAAAACTTCAACCGTTAGCTTATATAACTCTCAGCAGTGAAAATTCGTATCCGGAAGAAACTGGCGGGACAATATTTAATGGAGTCAGCAAAATCCGGCCCTGACCTGAAGTCCAAATACCGGGCCATTGTAACAACAAAGGCATAATTTTTACGCAAAACCCTAACTGTCAGCAATCTTTTTTAAAAATGCACGTTAATATATAAAGTCCCGCGATGCTCCCTGGAGTACCAGGATGACATCCGGCAAAACGAGTACAATTCTTTGAAAAACAACAGGTAAATCAATCTATATGAACTACAACTTTCATATAATGAGCCTGCCGCATGGGAGAACCTACCTGATGAATCTCACCAGGGACGTCGTTGTAAGGTCATCACCCGGAAAGATCAGTAAGTTCTATGCCAAGGAGAGAGGCGGAAAAGAGTATGAGCTGCACCACCTGAGTGACCTGCTGCAAGACACCCTCAAAGCAGCAAAGAAAATCACGCGGGTGGAATACGCGCTCTTTTAACAGACCGCTTTTCTGCTCACATACGGCACTATCAAGGCAAAAAGAGCTATTTTTGGGAGCCCCGGATATCGGCTTGCCCCGGTATGAACCGGAATAACTCTCATTTTATTCAGGAAGATGCGCTTCAGACAACACACCCTCACCCTATCTCTCATTCTCTCTTTTTTGCTTCTGTGCAGCGTCACTGAGGGTCAGATTGATTTCAGCACCGGTTCAGGATACAAATATCTCAAAGGTTCAGCTGCTGCCAGCCTGCCAGGCGACTGGATGACTGATACATACAATGATTCCGGCTGGAGTCAGGGTAACGCCCCTTTCCGTTATGGTGACGGCACCGGCGGGGTGCTCCTCGGTGATATGATAAACAACTACTCCACACTTTACCTGAGGAGCAGCTTCAATGCCTTCGCCACTGACAGGATTAAAACAATAAGGTTCTCGGCCAATTATGACGACGGGTTTGTAATATGGGTCAACGGCACCCGGGTGATGAGCAGAAACGCCCCGGCGACCCTCTCGGCAACGGATCTCGCAACGGCGAACCATGAATCGGGCACCTTTGAGATCTACTCCCTCGATTCAACGGAAGTGCAGCTTATTGAAGGGACAAATCTCATCTGCATCCAGGCCTTCAATGTCACGCTGAACAGCTCTGACTTTTATTTCGACCTTGGCATCAATGCTGCGCTCTCGCTCCCTGAAGTTCCCGACACCCTGTCTCTTAATTTCAACCGGGAGTCCGGTTTCTGTGACTCTCCCTTCGACCTGGAAATTGCCTCCGGCGAAACCGGGTATGACATAGTTTATACGATTGACGGCAGCAATCCACAGACATCATCCACCTCAATCCGCAGCAGCACAGCTGTTTCGGTAAGGGTCGATCCCGCAATATCTGCCGGGCGTCCCCTGACACCTGTATTCATTGTGCGGGCCTCACTCGCTGCCGAAGGATATTCCCCGTCCAGACCCGTCACCAGGTCATTTATTTTCCTTGACAGGGTGCTCGCCCAGGGCCACCCGGGAGGAGACTGGCCCACGTCGTCGGTCAACGGTCAGCTCATCGACCTTGAGATGGACCCCGATGTTGTTAATGACCCGCGGTACAGTCCCGGTATCAAAGCCAGCCTTACGGATATCCCCTCAATCTCGCTCGTGACGGAAAATGCCGACATGTTCAGTCCTTCAGAGGGCATCTATGTGAACGCCTACATGCATGGAGAGGAGTGGGAGCGGCAGTGCTCGCTGGAACTCATAAATACTGACAATACGCTGGGTTTCAGAGTGAACGCAGGAGTTCGCATACGAGGTGGTGCCAGCCGCAAACCCGAGAACCCCAAGCATGCTTTCCGCTTCTTCTTCAGGAAAGAGTACGGACCCGGAAAGCTGGTCTATCCCCTGTTCGGTGAAGAGGGAGCGACCGAATTCGACAAGGTTGACCTGAGAACCGAGCAGAACTACTCATGGAGCATGGACGGCGACACACACAACACCTTCCTGAGGGATATCTTCTCGAGGGACACGCAGCGCGAAATGGGTCAGCCTTACACGAGGGGAAGGTATTACCACCTTTACCTGAACGGCATGTACTGGGGGCTGTACCAGACAGAGGAGCGAGCTGATGCCGATTATGCAGAGACCTATTTCGGTGACAGCGAGGATGATTATGACGTCATTAAAGTCTCTGTGGAGGGATGGCCCTATTTCAACGAGGCAACGGACGGCACAATGGATCCGTGGCAGGAGCTCTACAACAGGTCTGCCCGCGGCTTCTCCTCCAACGCGGATTATTTCGCCCTTGAGGGGATGGACCAGAACGGCAAGCCGGTGAAGAATACGAGGGTATGGGTTGACATTGACAACCTGATCGATTATATGCTTGTGATATTCTATACCGGCAATTTCGATGCACCGGTTTCAGCCTTCGCCTCCAACTCGATGGCAAACAATTATTTCGCCATCCTTAACAGGAAAAACAAGGGCGAGGGGTTTGTCTTCCTGGCGCATGACTCGGAGCATTCGATGTTCGTAAGCCGCTACTCGCTGAGCGATGGCGTCAATGAGAACAGGGTGACGATCAATGACCCGGCGATGACTGTATCGGGCCTGCATAATTTCCAGCCACAATGGCTGCATCAAAGGCTGGCATCCAATGCCGAATACAGGCTTCGCTTTGCGGACAGGGCCTATAAG
>CAZHAI010000017.1:10624-16511 GCA_964530645.1 uncultured Rikenella sp.
GCTTATAAGCATTTCACCCTTGGCGGCGCATTGTCGCCGGGGAAGTGCACCAACCGCTTCCGCGCGAGGAAAGATCAGATCGACAAGGCAATAATAGCCGAATCGGCACGCTGGGGAGATTCCAAAGCATGGGAACCGAGAGACAGGATTGACGACTGGCTTCCCGAAATAGCGGATATCGAGAACAACTTTTTCCCGGTACGGTCAGACATAGTGATCAGCCAGCTGAAGGCTGCAGGACTCTACCCGGCGCTGGAGCCGACCGTGGTCAGGGAGTCAGGCCTGACACTTGCGGGAGAGAGGGTCATTTCTTCGCCGGTGATAATTACACTGATGAACCCGAATTCAAGAGGAGCGATTTACTATACAACCGACGGCAGTGACCCGCGCCTCATCGGAGGAGCAGTGTCAGGAAAGGCCGTGACGGCACAGCACGGATCAAACCTCACTGTATCAGTGTCAACAATCTTCAGGTCGCGCATCCTTGACGGACAGACCTGGAGCGCGCTTAAGGAGGTGCGGTTTTCGGCAGCAAATGAGGATTACTCCCGTCTGAAGGTGACGGAGGTGCATTATCACCCTGCAGACCTGATTGCAGGCCTCGATACGGTTGACGGAAAGGACCTTGAGTTCCTTGAGTTTAAAAACACCGGAGTGAGCGCAGTGAACATTTCAGGCATCACAATAGATACAGCCGTATATCACAAGGTGCCAGAAGGGGTGATGCTTCCGCCAAAAGGATTTTACGTTATAGCCTCGAAGCCGGAGGAGTTTTATTCGTTCTACGGGAGAAGCCCCAGCGGCAACTTCAGCGGCAACCTTTCCAATGCAGGTGAATTTGTACTGATTAACGGTAAAACCAACAACAGGATACTGTCATTCACATTTTCCGATGACTCGCCATGGCCTTCTGAGGCTGACGGTGACGGCTATTCGCTTGTACCACGCCTGGCGGACCCCACCGGCGATCCTGACCTCGCTGCCTACTGGAGGCGCTCTGCGAATATCGGCGGTTCACCATTTGCCGATGACCCGGTGTCAACCGCAATAGAAAAGTCGCCGAACAGGGAGTGGGGTGAGCTTAACATCTATCCAAACCCGACCAACGGAGTTGTTGTGGCCAGTATCGGTGAAGAGATTAACGGCCCTGTCAAACTGCGGTTCGTCTCGGGGACAGGGGTGACAGTCATGGTGAAGGAGATTGACGGCACCGGGGTGATTGACCTGTCAGAGGCCGGCCTTGCTCCGGGAGTATATATAGTGACAGCTGAACTTAATGGTATTTCATACAGGGCAAGACTTGTATATTTGCCTCACAGGTAATAACTTAAAGTTAACTTACAGAATTTTGCCGGACGGATTTCGGGCGGTCATCAAAATGATTGTGAATTCTTTCCGCACTTGTTTTAAATTTGCAGGGCACTGAACAGTCAGTCAGAATGGAAAAAGGGAATCAGAAAGTCGGTTTGCGTTTGGCGGGAATTCTGCTACTGCTTTACATGCTGAGCTTCACCTCGTGCGATACGGTAGAGATCTGCTGGTATTGCGAGAATCGTCATAATCCCAGTGAATGGCAGCAGGTATGCAATTCCATGACGAAAAACAAGCTGGAGTCATACGGGTGGGAGTGCACACCGTTCTGATCTTCAGGGTATTCTTTGGTAAACAGCTTCCCGAAATTCTGTCTTTTTCCTGTGGATCATAATTGTTATCTTGTACCCCTTAACCTGAATAAGCCTCCGGCAATGAAGACAAATATGAAAAGAATCAGTCTTGTAACAGTGATTATACTGTCGGGACTGGGTCTTGCAGGACAGAACCAGGTGCCTGAAGACGGTCCATGGGAGGATGAAAAGTTCTTCAGCGCAGGATTCAGCCTCGGGCTCAATACAATGAACTTCCGGATCAATCCCTCTGACCAGTTCACTGCCGTTGACTCCCTCTCTCCTGCAGGAGTAAGCGTTTTCCCGGGAATCAATGTCCACCTTTCCCTGAACTTCAGGCTGAACCAGTTCTTTGATATAAGAATCCTACCCGGTTTGTCTTTCGGACAGAGGAATGTTAATTTCTCTACCACCAGCCAGGTCGATACAATCTTCAGCCCGCAGAAGATTGAATCGAGCTTCATTGAGGTCCCTCTGACGCTGAGGTACGGTTGGCGCATGAAAAACATCAAGCCTTACATTATCGGGGGCATAAATTACCGTTATGACTTCTATGCCCAGGAGAAGTACAGGCTTGAAAGGCCTGTTTATCTAAGGTTGAACAAGCCGGACCTTTACTATGAGGCTGGTGCCGGCGTAGGGTTTTTCCTGTCCGATATAAGGCTGTCGGTTGAGATCAAGATGTCAAACGGTCTGAATGACGTTCTTGCCCATGACCCTCATGCGGAATACCCCGAATATTGTAACTCAATAGAGTCACTGAAATCGCGGATGTGGGTGCTTTCGCTGCACTTCGAGTGATCGGTGCAGGTCTGTAGCAGGCTCTCAGCGAATCTATTCAACCGCCGTTTGAGAGTTATCTAAGAACTCTGCCCATTTGTCCTCTCCACTCCTTTGTTGGTCAAAATTATACCGCTTTTAAGGGCTGTAGCCCTCAATTTATGAGGTTTATTCGCGAAATTTGGACAGGAATTGGGAGAACTGCAGCCTATCGCAGGCCATGTCCAAACTGACAATATCGATGAAATACAACTACAAAAGCCTCTTTGCGTCGCAGCACGAGAAATTCACAGCGATATTGGGTCAGGATTATTTTTCATCCCTGCTGGTTGATGACGATCTGGCAGATTCAGCCATTATCGTTTCAGACAAGAGAGTATACCAGGTGGGAAAACTGTATGAGTCGCGTACGCGGTTCCCCGGTGGTGGGTTCAGGGTCAGCAGGGGTAAAAAGATAGTCAGTCTTCTCGATGTTACAGGCACTGCCAGCAAGGAGGTTTCGAGGCCACTGGCGGGTTCAGCACTTATAACGTTTGGTGTGCTTGCAGCCACCCTCGGGTTGCTTACCGAAGTAAAACAGTCGGCCTATATAATGTTTGGTATAGCAGTGCTCGCTATAGCGGGGGGGGTGTGGCTCATCATAAAACTCAAAAGCAGGTACCTGGTTATTGAATATGCCGGTGGCAGTATGGCACAGCCGGTCAAGTTCATAACGGACACCGAACTCAACCTCTTCCAGGGTATCCTGTCAGATGAAAAGGAGAGGCTGATGTCCGGAGCGGGTGACCTGAAGGAATGCGCAAACTGCGGCGAAAAGATACAGCTCAGTGCAAAAATATGCCGCTTCTGCGGCGAGGAACAGAAAGATCCTGCAGCGGAAGAATCGCGCTGACAAATTTTCAGAATTGCACTGCCCCGGGGCCGGAAACAATGAGCACCGGCCAATACAATCCTTTATACCCCAAGGCTCTTAAAGGCTTCCATGACCAGGAAAACCGGCCAGACTATTGCCTTCAGGAATCCGAGAACCCCCATCCAGAATCCGGTGGCCTGAGAGATAAAGTAGATGGCTGCCCCTATGAGTCCAAGGCCGTAAACGGCACCGGACGAAGGAGAACACTCCTGCATTCTTTCTTTCATTGTAACTTCTTTCTTTGGTACGTTCAACAAAAATATAACATTTCATCTCTCAAAGGAATAATCCGGAGCCAATTATTGAGAGAGTCAGGCAGTTAAAGCCAAATATTCATGAGAACAAGAACATTTACCGTTTTCACTGGTTAATTTATCAACTGAATGCAGTTGTTCGTCAAATCGTGAATTCCGTTCACCGGGAGTCGGAATGGACAAATAGTGCCGATTAATGGCTCCCGGCGGCAACAATTGCTAAAGGTTGAGAATATCGGGTAATCAAATTATCTTTGCATAAGCCTGGTATCGTCTCTAACTTGTAACTTTTTAGGGCCGGCAGAAAAGGCTGGTTCTGATAAACGAAAGAGGAATGTCAAAAAAAACAGCAATAACATTATTACTCATTGCATTGCCTTTTCTGACAGCGTTCAGCCTCTCCGACAGAATCAGCGGAGAGGTCAAATCCTCGACTTCCGGCCGGCTGTTTGTCAATCCGGTTCCCGTAATGCAGGCTTTTACAAATGACTTTGGCGATGCGCCGGCAAGTTACGGATCTGCTGATCATGTCATGGACGGACGGCGGTACCTCGGATCAGAACCTGACGGAGAGGCTTCACAGCAATACTCTGACGAGGCTAACGGCGATGACCAGGGCGGAGGTGATGATGAGGACGGGATCACAATTCCGGACCTTACACAAGGAAACAAGGCAACAATCAGATATCAGGTTGTCACTCCAACCTTTTCAACCGTCTACCTGAATGCCTGGATCGACTGGAACGGAGACGGCGACTTTGGTGACACCAATGAAAGAATCGCAAGCAATATAGGCAGGTCGTCATCCAACACCTACAATCTGGACATAACTGTTCCTGCCGACGCAATTGGCTCGAGGCCCACCTTTGCCCGGTTCAGGCTTGGCCCGAGATCAACGTCCACTCCCGTTTACGGCAGTACCGGGACAGCCAACTACGGCGAAGTTGAGGATTACATTATCAAGATTGCCTGCGTCGGTCCGGCTGCTCCGAGGGTTGGACTGGTCACGCAGCCCTCGTGTGAAACCTTAACCGGCTCAGTGAGGCTTGAAGGTCTTCCCGGTACCGGGACATGGACTCTTACACGACTGCCTGACGGAGAGACAACTTCTGGTAGCGGAACAGCATATACAGATACAGGCCTGGCGCCCGGCACATGGACATATACTGTCACCAATCAAAGTGGGTGTACTTCGACGGCTTCTGCCCCGGTTACAATCGAACCAGCCCCCGTTACCCCTGCCGCTCCGATTATTGACGCAGCACTGCAGCCCTCATGCACCGTATCAGCCGGCAGCGTTTCGCTCAGCGGACTGCCTGCCGAGGGCGCCTGGACAGTGCGTCTCTATCCGGGAGCAAGGCAATACAATGGCAGCGGTACAACTCTTACAATTGGAGACCTGGCAGCAGGAACCTATTATTTTACGGTCACCAATGCCGCAGGATGCACTTCGGTTCCCTCCTCCGACGTGGTGATCAATGAACCGCCTGTGGTCCCTTCACCGCCGATACCCGGTGCAATCACCCACCCCTCCTGCAGTTCCCCGACAGGTTCCGTTCAGCTGTCAGGACTTCCTTCAGAAGGGACCTGGAGTGTTACGCGCACGCCCGGAGCTGTTGTAACGACTGGCTCGGGAAGCAGCTCCCTCATCACCGGCATCCCTGCCGGGACATATACATTCACTGTGACAAACGCAGCAGGATGCACCTCCGGACCGTCGTCTGAAGTGGTCATAAACGCTGGTCCTGAGCTTCCGGGTACGCCGGTGCCCGGTATAATAAACCAACCCACCTGCAATGTCTCAACCGGGGCCGTTCCGTTATCCGGTCTCCCGGCATCAGGCTCCTGGACACTCACCCGCCTTCCTGACGGGGCCATCTATACAGGAATTGGTGCAAGCACCACAATTACAGGTCTCCAGCCCGGCACATATACATTTACGGTCGCAGGTACATCAGGATGCACATCACTTCCTTCGTCGCCAGTGACAATCAATCCGCAGCCGCTGATACCTGGTCAGCCGGTACCAGGCACCATTACCCAGCCGACATGTGACCAGCCTGCCGGCAGCGCAGTGATCAACGGACTTCCTGCCGAAGGCACCTGGACTCTTACCCGTTTCCCGGGAAGCATCACTGTCAACGCTTCGGGAACCACGTTCACAGTACAGGGTCTGACTCCCGGCTCCTACAACTTCACCGTAACAAATGCCGGGGGTTGTACATCGGCCGTATCCGCTGACGTCATAATTAACCCGCAGCCCGGTCCTTTCCCGA
>CAZHAI010000018.1:0-16056 GCA_964530645.1 uncultured Rikenella sp.
AGATATCGGAGATGGCCACCGGCGAGGGTAAGACACTCGTCGCCACACTTCCGGTCTTCCTCAATGCCCTGGCAGGAAGAGGTGTTCATATTGTGACCGTAAACGACTACCTCTCTAAAAGGGACTCGGAATGGATGGGCCCGCTGTACGAGTTCCACGGTCTGTCGGTAGACTGCATCGACAAGCACGAACCAAACTCCCATGCACGCCGCAAGGCATACAACTCTGACATTACTTTTGGCACCAACAATGAATTCGGCTTTGACTACCTGCGTGACAACATGGCAATCAATCCGGAAGACCTGGTGCAAAGAAAACACCACTACGCTATAGTTGACGAGGTTGACTCGGTGCTCATTGACGACGCCAGGACCCCTCTCATCATTTCCGGCCCTACTGCAAAGAGCGATACTTCACAGTTCGATGAGTACAAGTTTAAAGTGGAGAAGCTCGTCAGTGCACAGAAGAAACTTGTTACACAACTGCTTGCTGACGCGAAGAAACTAATTAACGATGGCGATAACGAAAAGGGCGGACTACTGCTGCTGAGGGCCTACAAGGGCCTTCCGAAGGGCAGTGCCCTTATCAAGTACCTTAGCGAGGAGGGGGTGAGAACCCTGCTGCAGAAGACTGAGAACTTATACATGCAGAACAACTCGAAGGAGATGCCCAAGGTGACCGAGGAACTCTTTTTCGTAATAGATGAGAAAGCCAACTCAATTGAGCTGACAGAAAAGGGACATGATCTCATTTCTACATCAGTTGAGGACTCCAGCTTCTTCGTGCTGCCTGACGTCGGAAGCAAGATCGCTGACATAGAGAAGTCTGTAAAGGACGAAGCGGAGAGAATACGGGCCAAGGATGAACTTTTGCAGGACTTCGCCGTGAAATCGGAACGGGTTCATACGATGACCCAGCTGATGAAGGCATACACCCTCTTCGAGAAGGATGTGGAGTATGTTCTAATGGATAACAAGGTCAAGATAGTGGACGAGCAGACAGGCCGTATCCTCGAGGGACGCCGCTATTCCGACGGCCTGCACCAGGCTATCGAAGCCAAGGAGAATGTGAAGGTTGAGGCCGCCACCCAGACCTATGCAACTATCACCCTGCAGAACTACTTCAGGATGTACCACAAGCTGGCCGGCATGACCGGTACGGCAATCACCGAGGCAGGTGAGTTCTGGAATATCTACAAGCTTGATGTGGTTGTCATCCCCACCAACGTCAAGGTCATCAGAAATGACCATGAGGATCTCGTCTACAAGACCAAGCGCGAGAAGTACAACGCCGTCATAGATGAGATTGTGAACCTTAACAAGGCCGGCAGACCGGTACTTGTGGGAACCACTTCAGTTGAGATATCAGAGCTGCTAAGCCGTATGCTCAAGATGAAGGGACTGAAACACAACGTTCTTAATGCCAAGCTGCATCAGCGTGAGGCTGAGATAGTTCTGGAAGCCGGAAAGACAGGAACCATAACTATTGCAACCAACATGGCCGGTCGTGGTACCGATATAAAACTGACACCCGAGGTTAAAAAGGCAGGCGGCCTTGCAATAATCGGAACCGAAAGGCATGAGTCACGGCGTGTCGACAGGCAGCTGAGAGGCCGCGCCGGACGCCAGGGTGACCCGGGTTCGTCGCAGTTCTTCGTCTCGCTGGAAGATGACCTCATGCGCCTCTTCGGCTCGGAGAGGATCTCCGGCATCATGGACAAGCTGGGCCTGAAGGATGGCGAAATGATCCAGCATTCAATGATCACCAAGTCAATAGAGAGAGCCCAGAAAAAGGTTGAGGAGAACAACTTCGGCATCAGGAAGAGGCTTCTTGAGTATGATGACGTCATGAATTCACAGAGGGAGGTCATCTACAGCAAGCGCCGCCACGCCCTGCTCGGGGAGAGGCTCAGCGTTGACATTGCCAACATGATGTATGACGTGACTGAGAACACTGTAAACACATACAAGGACTCTTCCGAATTCGATGAATTCCAGTTTGCCCTCATCAGGACGCTCTCAATGGACTCACCACTCTCTAAATCCGAGTTCAGCAAGAACAGTGCAGATGAGGTTGTAGAGGCTGTCTACGCAAAGGTTCTTGACGCATACAGGCGCAAGAGCGATATCATTTCATCGACCGCCTACCCGGTCCTGAAGGATGTCCACGAGAGAATGTCCGCCACATATGAAAACGTTGTGGTGCCAATCACTGACGGCGTGAAGACGTACAATGTGATCACAAACCTCAGGGCTGCAGTTGAAAGCCAGGGCAGGGAACTGCTTCGTTCTTTCGAAAAAACAGCTGTTCTGGCTACTATTGATGATGCCTGGCGCGAACACCTCCGGGAGATGGACGACCTCAAACAGTCGGTCCAGAACGCCACATACGAACAGAAGGATCCGTTGCTGATTTACAAGTTTGAATCGTTCGAGCTCTTCAAGACCATGATCAACAAGGTCAACCAGGATGTTGTAAGTCTCCTGATGAAGGGCACAATCCCCGCTTCTTCACCTGATAATGTGAAGGAGGCACAGCGTCGCCGCCAGGCAGACATGAGCAGGCTCAGTGCGCAGAAGAGTGATTTCGAGAGCTACCGCAGCGGAGGAGGAGCACCTCCTGAGCAGAAACAGAGGCAGACAGCTCCTGTGAGGGTGGAAAAGAAGGTAGGAAGGAATGACCCGTGCCCATGCGGCAGCGGCAAGAAGTTCAAGCATTGTCACGGACAGGGTCTTGCAGATTCTCCGGGAGCCTGACCGCGGAGGCAAGTCAGGAGCTGACAGTAAGGCTTAATTATTGATATACAGTAGGTTGATCACGCCCTGCTAACCGGGCTACCTATGAATGTGAGATAGTGCATCGCCTGCTCAAGAAACCCGCCAATGCTGAACGGTTTGGGCGTCCTGATCATCAGATCGTACGGAGTATCCTCAGGATGGTCAGTGATATCCGGCCCGACTTTCATTGTTGCAGGTGAGAGTGCTACAAGTGATGTGAGCTGAAAGAGGGAGGAGGGATTGATGTCGATTATCAGGTCGTATTTCGTTTCAATGAATTTCCTGGCATCCTCAGAAGCAGGGAAAAAGGCCCAGTTGAGATCCGTCTTCCTTAAAAATTTCATGTAGGAGAGCCCCGTCAGCCTGTCTGGGACACTCTTTGCAGGAATCCATGCCATCACCTCCACACTCTTGCCAGCCTCTGACAGCTGCCTGTTGAGGGCTGCAAGGTGCTGAAAGTCATTTTCAAATGAGGCATCCCACAGAATGCCGACCTTTTTTACCTTGTCGAGGTTAAAATCCTGCTTCATCCTTCTCAGGGCTGTGAGGCGCCTGTGAAGCATCATTTTGCCGGCTTTTAATCTGAGATTGTAAAAAAGTCCCATAAGAATGCAAACCTATAGATTTTTTGTTTTGGGAGTGTTATAGAGTTGATTATTCTTTAATCATTTTGACGAACTCCTCCTCCGTGAGTATCGGAATACCAAGTGCAGAGGCCCTGGCTCTCTTCGCAGGCCCCATGTCGTTTCCGGCAACGATGAACGAGGTGTTGCCCGAAACCGATCCGGCCGCCTTGCCCCCGGCAGCTTCTATGGCCGCCCTTATGCCTTCACGTGTGAATCCTTCAAATGAGCCACTCACAACTATCGTCTTGCCGGCCAGTGGACCGTTGCGGGTCCCTGTCTGTATGATTCCCTCAAAAGTCATTCCTGAGGCTTTCAGTCGACTTATAATCTGAATGTTATCGGCATCCGAGAAATACTCCCTTACACTTGCTGCTATACGGGGACCAATGTCAGGAAGGGCAAGAAGCTCCTCCTCGGTGGCATTCATCAGCCTGTCAATGTCTGGAAAGGCTCCTGCAAGAGCCTTAGCCACAGTCTCACCAACGTGCCTGATGCCGAGAGCGAACAGTTTCCTGTTCCATGGTGCGGAGAGTGAGACAGTCAATGCCTCCGTGATGTTTGCAGCCGACTTGTCGCCCATCCTGTCAAGAGAGGCAATCTGCTCATTTTTAAGATCATAAAGGTCTGCCACATTATGTATGAGTCCCTTTGACCATAGCAACTCGACTGTCTCTTCACCCAGGCCTTCTATATCCATCGCCTTGCGTGAGACGAAATGGATGATTCTCCTTGTGATCTGCGGTGGGCAATGCAGGTAGTTCGGGCAGTAATGGTTGGCTTCTCCCTCAGTGCGCACAAGCGGTGTGCCGCATTCGGGACAATTCTCAGGAAAGGTTACGGCTGCTGCCTCAGGGTGGCGCTGAGTTATATCCACCCCGACTATTTTGGGAATGATCTCGCCTCCCTTTTCAATTATCACACTGTCGCCGTAATGCAACCCCAGCAGGTCAATCTGGTCGCTGTTATGCAGCGAGGCCCGTTTTACTGTTGTCCCGGCCAGTTGCACAGGGCTCAGGTTGGCCACGGGAGTGACGTTGCCCGTTCTGCCCACCTGGAAATCGACAGAAAGCAGCCCGGTTACAGCCTGCTCGGCGGCATACTTGTAAGCAATGGCCCAGCGGGGCGATTTGGCTGTGCTTCCAAGTAACTGCTGGGCATCAAGGGGATTGACCTTGATCACCACTCCGTCAGTGTCGTAGGGCAGCTTCTTCCGCTCATACTCCCAGGCCGTAATGAATTGCAGTACTTCTTTCATGCTGCTGCAGCGCTCGATTACGTCAGGGGTCCGGAAGCCCCAGGAGCGTGCAGCCATGATATTATCAAAATGATTCCCTGCCGGAAGCTGCTCTCCAAGCAGGTAATACAGGAAGCAGTCGAGCGGCCGCGAGGCGACCACACGCGGATCTAGCTGCTTGAGCGTACCGGCCGCCGCATTGCGGGGATTGGCAAAGGGAAGTTCTCCCTTCTGCAGCCTTCCGGCATTCATTTCATCAAAACCCTTCCGGGGGAGGTAAATCTCACCCCTGATCACGAACGAGGAGGGAAGGTCATTCGCACTGACCCTGACGGGAATACTCCTGATTGTCCTTACATTGACAGTAACATCATCGCCCACAGTGCCGTCACCGCGGGTAACAGCCCTGACCATTGAGCCGTTCTCATAGGTAAGGCTGATCGAGACACCGTCATACTTGAGCTCACAGACATACTCGGGTTCATAACCAAGTGTTCTTTTCACCCTCTCGCCGAACTCAGTCACCTCATCAGCGCTGTAGGTGTTGCCAAGTGACATCATCGGCCAGCGGTGCTCTGCCTGGATGAACGCCTCCGTCAGGTCGCTTCCCACTCTCATTGTGGGAGAGTCAGGGGTTACAAGGTCCGGGAAGTTCTTCTCAATAGTCTGTAGCTCATTGAGCAGCAGGTCAAATTCGAAGTCGGAGATAACAGGCTGATTAAGAACATAATATCTGTGGTTATGTTCATCAATGGTTCTTCTCAGTTCCTCAATCCTTTTTTTTGCGTCGGCAAGCTTCATAAGTAATGTCAGACTCTTTGATTATAAATATTTCAACTCCAGATCCCCGGTATTTTTGTACCGCAGGCGCATTTGCCTTCCTTAAGGCTCTGCGAAACAATTCTGTAGCCGCTCCTGTCTACAACCTTCTTTCCGCAAGAAGGACAGGTTGTGTCGTCGATCCCGGTCCCCGGCATATTCCCCAGGTAGACATACTTCATGCCGGCGCTTTTGGCGATCTCCGCCGCTTTCAGAAGTATGCCGGCCGGTGTGGGAGGAAGGTGTTCAAGCTTGAACTGGGGCTGAAACCGGCTGAAATGCAGCGGTGTATCAGTGAATCCGTTCTCTGCAAGCCATCCGCACATCAGTTTGATCTCCTCCGGCTTGTCAGTCCATCCCGGTACCACCAGGTTGGTGATTTCCAGCCACACACCCTCGTCACGGTACATCTTCAGGCAGTCCAGCACGGGTTGAAGTTTGCCGCCGGTAAGTTTCAGATAAGTTCCGTCACTGAACGCCTTAAGATCGATGTTGGCACCGTCAATGTATCTGCACAGCTGCCTGAGGGGTTCACGGTTGATATATCCGTTTGAGACCATGATATTCTTAATTCCTGCCCCGCGTGCCACCTGTGCCGTTTCATATACGTATTCATAGAAGGTGACCGGTTCGGAATAGGTGTAGGCTATTGATCTGCAGCCGCCTGCTGCAGCTCTTGCAACAACGCTTTCCGGAAGCATTTCATAATTCGTTGTCTTGTCCGGCGAGGTCTGTGAGATTGTCCAGTTCTGGCAGTTAAGGCAGGCAAGATTGCATCCAGCCGTGGCAATTGAAAAAGCTGAAGTACCGGGCAAAAAATGATACATGGGTTTTTTCTCAACAGGATCAATATTGACAGCGCAGGGATTGCCGAAGGCCATTGTGTAGAGCTTCGATTTCTTCGCTATCCTGTTCCGGCAGTCGCTCAGCTCCCCGTCTTTAAGGGTGCACTCGTTGGGACAGATGAGACAGACAACGCCCCTGGCACTCTCTTCCTGGAACATTGCCAGCCTCTCACCGGCAGCCGGTTTCATTGCAGACAGCGGGAGGGGAGTGAGTAATCCCGCAGCCACGGCGAACGAACCCTGCCGGGCAAAACTCCTTCTGGATATCTTCTTCCCCTTGTTTTTCAACAGTATGCGTATTTAAATACCTGGTTATAAATCTACTCTTTTATCACAAATGATGCAACAGTGCCGGATATCAATATGACTGCCGCCAGGACAAAACATGCATTGGCTATTCCTGCCAGTGGCACCAGAACGGAGGCTGCAATCATGTAGCCAAGAGCTGATCCGGCCATATCGGCAGCATAAATGCGTCCGGTGTGCCTCCCGGCATTGCGCGAAGTCTGTATCCTGTAGATGGCACCGGTGATGAATCCCGCAGCCGGGAGTGTGATGAAGAGATATGTCAGCACCGGACCGGGGGCTGAAGTGACAAGGGCAGGAGCCAGCAGACCGGTAAGAGTAATCAATGCTGTGAGCAATAACGAACATACTGTGATTTTCCTGAGCGCCAGCCGTTCTCCCATGGCAGCTCCTGCCGCCAGACCTGCCATCAGCAGCGTAAGGATAACTGCCGCAAGCATATAAAGATTCCCGACTGCCATCTGCAGGATAAAAATCATTATCATCCCGAATCCCGCAAGACCGGCAGAGGAGGCATACATCACAAGACCCCTCCTGGCTGTAAAAGCAAACGGAATAGCGATGAGCAGGACAAGCAGCGCAATGATTCCGCCTTTCATCCCCATTTTCTCGAGGGAGAGAATGTTGGCAAAGAGCGATGATACCGGCCTGGTTGCCGAGTTCATCACCGCATCCCTGTCAACATGGGAAAGAATCTGTTCCTTTTTCAATCTGATATCGTTATCGTCAAGGTAGTCAACGTTGACGTAGCTGGTCTCAATTCCCATCTGAGTTGCCATATGAGCTATTTCTGCGCTTACAGGGCGGTCAGAGGCGATCAGGTAGAGCAATGAACCGGGTACCAGGGTCAGATGGCTGAAAACCCCTGAAACAGCGTTGCAGAGGGGAGAGAATCCCTTCCGGTAGCTCTCCGGTGAATAGTTGAACCAGGCCATCGGGGTACACATGAAAATGCCGTCCTCAGTGAGATGCTCCCTTACAATCCTGAAGTACTCCACAGTATAGAACCTGTTTACCGATAAGGTTGAAGGTGGCGGAATGAGCTGTATGACTGCATCATAGGTTTCGTCGTTTTCCCTAAGGAAGGCCATGGGATCACTTCTTATGACTCTTACGTTCATCGGGCCGCAGATTGTGTCACCTGCTCCCTCGGCTGCAAGCAGTCCGGGATCTGGTTCAAGATAGATGAGCTCTTTGACATGGTGCTTCAGGACCTCCCCGAGATGCCTTCTGAGTCCGCCGGAGATCAGCAGAACCTTCTCGTAGCTGTCGCGCTGCAGAAGGGCATAATGGATATTCTCCTCTGCGGTTATCACATCATCAGGGAAAAAAAGCGGACGATGGTCATAGTAAACAGTCCTCTCCCCGCCGTAAGACCCCGTTGTGATGTTTCCAAAGGGGGTGTCAGTGCTTTTTCCGACCTTAACGCCTCGCAGCAGCATGCCTCTCACGGCCGGATCGGGTGGCAAGGCAAACAGCAGCACTATCGCACTGATTATCACAGCCAGTGCCGCAATCCTGATCCTGAAGGTATATGATAACAGCCAGGCTGCACTGACCGATGCCAGAAGCAGGATGAGAATGTAAAGCTGGAAGTTGGGTATCCTGAGGGTTACGGTCAGTGCCGTGATAATCCCTGCCGCCACCGATCCGGCCGTCTCCGTCCCGAAGCTGTTACCTGATCCGGCGAGGCCTGCGGAATGCCTGATTACAGACATCCGGACAAAGATGAGGGCTGAAATGAATGTCACCGGGGCCACACTGACTGCAAGGATCACAATTGTCTGGAAAAAGTCCGGAGTCTGGCCGGGATTCAGGATTATTGCAGTCATCGTCAGCAGAAGGAGTGGGGCAAGGGCAGTTCCGGCCAGGAGGGTCCATATCATCCTCTTCATGGAGGTGATTCCGGAACTTCCTCCCGCCAGGGCTCCTCCTGCGGCAATTATAAGCCAGAGCCAGAGAAACAATCCGGCAGCGGCTTCGGTGCCACCGCCGAGTATTACAGCCTCACGCATAAGGATAAACTGAGATGCGGAGCTGACGAAACCGGTCAGCAGAAGCAGCATCCTGAATCTCCCGGCAGGAATGTCTGCGTCACCAGGCGGGGCGTGCTTCGCCACAAGCCGGTCGTCAGCAGGCAGCTCCGTTTCCAAGGTGGCATGGCCGGCTGTGCCATCCTGCAAGGGGATCAGCTTATGTGCGCTCCTTATGTAATACCCGAGATGCCATGAAAGGTGAATAACAGCTGCGAGGGCCATTGCAATGCCGGCCTCAACATGCCAGTGTTTCAGTGATTCTGCGAAGGGCACCTCCCACCTGTAGGTTATTCTGAGTGCCAGGAAGAGGCCAAAGAGGCCGGTTACCAGGAATGATGCAAGCAGGATCCAGTTCCAGAAGCGTCGATGCGACAGCCTGGCGGTGAATCCTGAGGATGACAGATAAAGGGTAAAGAAGTAGATAACCAGTACGGTCACTCCTATGGGCAGAACAGGATAGGTCATTGTTCCCGCTATTCGCCGAAGACGTAAGCCTCGTAAATGAAGATCTCCGTATCCTTGTTCTTCCAGCCGTCCCAGCCTATTCCGGCCTTGTCGCGCGCACAGTAACCGAGGAACTGCTCCACGTTCCAGCCGCGCTCCTCCGCCACCTGTGGCAGCAGGGTGCCGGACCTGTATCCCTGTTTAAGATAGATGCCGTGACGGCCAATCTTAATCTCGCTGACTGACTGTATCTTCTTCATCGGACCCAGCACGGAGATTTCCAGATGTATCGACGGGTATTCAGCCTTAGTGAGTGATGTGAACCTGGAATCACTGAAAGCGGCTTCTGTGGCCATTTCGCCAATCACCTGCCAGAGCGGGCCTGCTGATGTGAAGCGGCCGATGCACCCTCTCAGGTCACCGTCCTTTGTAATTGTAACGAAGGCTCCCAGCGGCTCTCTGAGACGTGGGGTAAGTTTCAGTTCAGCGACGGCGGTTGGTTTCCTTTTATCAAGTCTCGCGGAGATGGCCTCACGAGCAATTGAAAGAAGCGTCTGTCTCTCAGCGGCGGTGAGGCTGAAGGCCTCGTCCGCGGATCTGCTCTGCGACGCAGCAGGCTTCTTCTCAAGCGCAATTGCATTGTAACCCACCACCTCGTCAGACGACCCTCCCGGCGAATCGCCCGAATTTGTGTATTCAACGTTCCGGAAAACCAGAAAATCACTCTTTTCCGCCAGGTAGAGAAGCACAAGCCCTGCAGGCCAGCCGCACATTGCGGTGGCCAGGTTTTCAACACCTGACGATTCAATTGACCTTATTGTACGCAGAAAACCATCGGGGTCTCCCTTAACGAATGCATCGCTTGCCATCCTGTCAACCCTCCGGGCGTCCTCACCGGAGGGATAGTGCGAGAAATCACTGCTGATAACGAAAAGATTGTTGCCGTTGAACCACGGCTGCAGTCCTGACGCTATGGCTTTCAGAACGGTTGTGTTCCGGGTTCCGATCAATATGGGAACTATCTCCGGGGTGGAAATGAAACGATGTTGGATAAAAGGAAGCTGGACCTCCAGCGAGTGTTCGGGACCGTGCGCCTCGTCCTTTTCGATAAACCACTTGTTTGTCGATTTAAGCTTTTCTCCCAGTTCCCTGTTGACCTTAAGCGTCCCCAGGGGTGTCACCAGGTTTCCGGATGTGAATACCGCTGCTCCCTCGAAGGCATACCTGTGACTTACGCCGATAAGAAAGATGTTGTCATATACAGTTCCGGCAGGAATGGTTGCAAATCCGGCTGCGGCAGTGTGACCTGAGTAAACATACCCGGCATGGGGCACGAGAATGGCCCTCACCTCCGCATCCGGAGCCGGCTTCCCCAATGAGGTAAAATACCCTGTAAGCTCACTCCTGAGCCTTTCACTGCCTGATGGATAGAAGCTCCCGGACACCACAGGCTGCCTGTCACGTTCCTGTCCGAATATGTTCATGAGCGGATTAATTAACATTATCAGGATCAGACTAACCGTTTTCATGAAAAAAGCAGTTACATCCCGTAAAGTTAAACTAAAAACCTGTCAAAACCCGGGGGTGACCCGATCAGATGAGAACAATGTTCTCCTTCAGCGTATTACCGTCTTCATCAATGCCGTAGAGCCTGAGCCCTACACTGCAGGTTGCGTCAGCGGTGACATCCAGGAACGGGGAAAGGGATTCCCTTACGTCCTCTTCACCCATTGAATCATACTCCTCGATGTCAAAGTAGAGATGTACAAACAGAATATGATCACTCTTCTTGATCTTTGTGAGTACCTTCAAAATCTTACCCATCCAGATAACAGAGGAGGTATTGAAATAATCCACATTAAATTTTAGGTTCGTGCTCTCTGCCGGATTCTTGGCATATTCAGAGGCCCACTTATACAGAGGCTCAAAATAGCCAGAGGCGTTTTCAGGCAGAGATTTGCCAGTAAATGTTAGATTTCCGGTAGCAGCCGTGAAACTTACTGCCGGTGTTTTAGAGGTAGCCTCAATTCGAATATCCTGTAGTTTTACCATAACCTTTAATTCCTTCGCTTGTCGTGCACTATTGCCCCAATGTACAAGCTAAAGGTAGCCTGTTTTTTTCGATGCTGTTCGGAGTTTCGTCAAAAAAAACTAATCAGTTATCAACTTTTTTAAGCAATTTAATCAACATCCGGCATCTGGCTGCGGGCTGAAAGTAATAAACTATTGTACTATATTTGCAGCCGTAACAAAAAAGAGGATGGAAAAGCTGCTCAAAGCGGGGATCAGAGAGGCTGTCAGAAGCCTTTACGGAGTGGATGCAGGCGATGATCTCCTCCAGATACAGAAGACACGCAGGGAGTTTGAAGGCGACTTCACGCTGGTGGTTTTTCCGCTTACGAAAATTTCACGTCACTCTCCGGAACAGACTGCAAATGAGATCGGGGAGCATCTCACCCGCAGCATTCCGGCCATCAGCGGCTTCAATGTAATCAAGGGGTTCCTTAACCTCCTTTTAGCTCCGTCAGAGTGGTTCACACGACTCAACTCAATGCATGCCGGAACAGGATATGGCTTCACTGAGCCGGGTCCCGATGCTGAGACGGTTGTAATTGAATACTCATCACCAAACACAAACAAGCCACTCCACCTGGGGCACATTCGAAACAACCTCCTGGGCTATTCCCTCTCCAGAATTTGTGCGGCTGCTGGTAATAAAGTAATCAGAACCAATATAGTCAATGACCGCGGCATACACATATGCAAGTCAATGATCGCCTGGCAGAAATATGGCAACAGCCGCACCCCGGCATCGGAAGGGATGAAGGGAGATCACTTCGTTGGCGACTATTACGTTCTCTTCGAGAAAAAACTGAAGGAGCAGGCAGAACTGCTTGTAACAGAAGGGGCTACGCCGGAAGCAGCTCGCGAGAACGCCCCGCTGATGCAGGAGGCACGCAGCATGTTGCTTAAATGGGAAGCGGGAGATCCGGAGACCGTGCAACTCTGGCAGATGATGAATTCATGGGTATACGAGGGGTTCGATGTCACATACAGAGCGCTTGGGGTGGAATTTGACAGGATATACTACGAATCAGAAACATATAAGCTTGGAAAGGAGATCGTCCTCCGGTCACTTGAAGCAGGGCATCTTATCCGCCGGGAAGACGGCTCTGTATGGATAGACCTCACTGCGGACAAGCTCGATCAGAAACTGCTTCTCCGGTCCGACGGTACGGCCGTGTACATGACCCAGGACCTTGGAACGGCGGTGATCAGGTACGACGACTATCATTTTGACCGCCATATTTATGTTGTTGGCAACGAACAGAACTACCACTTCCAGGTGCTCGCGCTGACCCTGCTGAGGATGGGCTACGAATGGGCGAGGGGACTTCACCATTTTTCATATGGAATGGTTGAGCTTCCCGAAGGAAAGATGAAGTCCCGCGAGGGCACCGTTGTTGATGCTGACGACCTGGTTGCAGAAATGATAGACACTGCTGCCGCCATGTCCCTGGAACTGGGCAAACTGGCTGGTTACAGTGATAGCGAGAAGAATAATATCTGCAGGCAGATAGGACTCGGTGCACTGAAATACTATATACTTAAGGTCGATCCTAAGAAGAATATGACATTCAATCCGAAGGAGTCGATTGATTTCAACGGCAATACAGGCCCCTTCATCCAGTACACATACGCCCGCATACGGTCGGTCCTGAAGAAGGCTGAAGATACCGGAGTGACCTTTGCTGCCGGCAGGGATGAGGAATTGCTCCCCAATCCAAAGGAGATAAGCGTTATTAAACTGCTGAATGATTTCCCTGGACTTGTGAAGGAGGCTGCTGCAGAACTGAGCCCGGCACTGATAGCCAATTATTGCTATGAACTGGCCAGGGAGTATAACCAGTTCTACCATGATTATTCAATACTTGGTGAAGAGGACAGCATCCTGCGCAGCTTCCGGCTGCGCCTTTCGGAACTTACCGGCAGGGTGTTGGAAAAAGGGCTGTTCCTGCTTGGAATTGAGGCCCCTGAACGAATGTAAATAAAAGAATATTAGATAATTATGTTTGAAAGCCTGAGTGAACGACTGGAACGCTCCTTCAAGATTCTGAAGGGCGAAGGAGTCATATCTGAAATCAACGTATCGGAGACCCTTAAGGATGTCCGAAGGGCGCTGCTGGATGCGGATGTTAACTTTAAAATTGCCAAGCAGTTTACAGATACTGTAAAGCAGAAGGCAATGGGCCAGAATGTGCTGCAGGCGGTTAAGCCCTCGCAGATGATGGTCAAGATCGTCCATGACGAGCTTGTTGAGCTGATGGGAGGGGAGAAGAGTGACATCAATATCAAGTCCAATCCTGCCATTGTCCTTATAGCCGGCTTGCAGGGAAGCGGCAAAACCACTTTCAGCGCAAAACTGGCCAGGCACCTGAAGAGCAAACGGGGGAAGAATCCCCTGTTGGTGGCCGGCGACGTCTACCGGCCGGCTGCAATAGAGCAGCTGAAGGTACTCGGTGCACAGATAGAGGTGCCGGTCTATACGGAGGATGGCAGCCGCAACCCGGTCGAAATAGCACGCAATGCCGTCAGGGAGGCAAAGAAAAGCGGGTATGACCTGGTCATAATTGACACTGCCGGCCGGCTCGCGGTTGACGAGGAGATGATGAACGAAATCGCTGCTGTTAAAGATGCGGTAAGTCCTCATGAGACCCTCTTTGTGGTTGATTCAATGACCGGCCAGGATGCGGTGAACACAGCATTTGAATTCAATGAGAGGATTGACTATGACGGTGTTGTGCTTACAAAGCTGGACGGCGATACAAGGGGCGGAGCAGCCCTGTCAATACGGTCAGTTGTCAATAAGCCTGTAAAGTTCGTCAGCACGGGTGAAAAGATGGATGCAATTGACATCTTCTATCCTGAGAGGATGGCTGACAGGATACTTGGCATGGGCGATATTGTCAGCCTGGTTGAGAAGGCCCAGGAGCAGTATGACGAGGAGGAGGCCCGCAAACTGCAGAAGAAAATTGCAAAGGATCAGTTCGATTTCAACGACTTTATCTCGCAGATACAGCAGATAAAGAAGATGGGTAACATGAAGGATCTGATGGGGATGATCCCCGGGGTGAGCAAGGCGATAAAGAACCTCGACATCGACGACGATGCATTCAAGGGTATCGAAGCAATAATCTCGAGCATGACACCGGCCGAGAGGACTAACCCGGTGCTTCTCAACGGCAGCCGCAGAAAACGTATCGCCACAGGAAGCGGTACCACGGTTATGGAGGTGAACAGGCTGCTCAAGCAGTTTGATGAGACCAGGAAAATTATGAAGATGGTTGCCAAGGGAGGGGACCTGTCGAAACTGGCACCAAAGAGGCGTTAGGCGTCTGGCATTAGGCAATAGTTATAGCAATGATAGCTCGTAGAGCTTAAAGCATTGTAGACCAGTGATATCATCGTTGAACTTGGCTGTAGGCCATTAAGCATTTTAGACAGGCAAACTGCACAATCCATAAAAATATGTACCAGATTATTGACGGGAAAAAAACTGCGGCCGTGATCCGCGGAGAAATTGCTGCCGCAGTGGCTGAGATCAAAGCGCGCGGAGAGCGTGTACCTCACCTTGCAGCTATCCTCGTTGGCAACGACGGAGGCAGCGAGACCTATGTCTCACACAAGGTTAAGGATTGCGAGGAGGTAGGCTTCAGATCAACCCTCCTGCGCATGCCTGCAACGGTTACGGAGGATGAACTCCTGGCAAAAGTCCGTGAGCTCAACCAGGATCCCGGCCTCGACGGTCTGATAGTGCAGCTCCCTCTGCCGGAACATATTCGCGAAAGCAGGGTGATTGAGACAATCGCCCCTGAAAAGGACGTGGACGGGTTCCATCCGGTAAATGTGGGACGGATGTCAGCAGGCCTTCCCACGTTCGTTTCGGCAACTCCTGCCGGAATAATGGAACTGCTGAAGCGTTACAACGTCCCTCTGAAAGGTGCTGAATGCGTTGTGGTAGGCCGCAGCAACATAGTGGGACGACCGGTTAGCATACTTATGTCACAGAAGGGTGTTGATGCCACTGTAACTGTTGTGCACAGCCGCACCCGCAACATTGCCGAAACTGTAAGAAGAGCTGACATAATCATCGCTGCAATAGGCCAGCCAGGCTTTATTACGGCTGATATGGTGAAGGAGGGAGCGGTTGTGATAGATGTTGGCACAACACGTATTGACGCCCCGGAAACAAAAGCCGGATGGCGACTCAAAGGCGACGTGGATTTTGAAAACGTAGCTCCGAAATGCTCACTTATCACTCCTGTCCCGGGAGGAGTAGGCCCGATGACAAGGGTTTCGCTGCTTCTGAATACCCTGCAGGCCTGTAAAAAGCACTAAGCTAAAGAGGCAGGGTTAAACCGGTGAAATAGAGGTCATAACCTCCCTTCCCGCCTGACCTGTCGGATGAGAAGATCAGGAAGTGATTCTCAAACATAAGGTCAACTCCCAGAACCGGCCTGTATTCATTTGCCGGAGAGTTGATCTCCGGACCCATGTTAACCGGTGAACTCCATTTTCCGTTACGGAAGACAGAGTAATAGAGGTCAAACCCGCCATGGCCGCCCGACATCTCAGAGGCAAAAACCATGTACCTTCCCCTTACAAACGGACATTTATCGTCGTAAATGCTGTTGATGCTGTCAACGGGAGACGGTGAAGCAAGAGAGGAGGTGAACCATTCATCAAGATCAAGCTCCCATGGTCTTGTGACAGCATATATATCAAAATTGCCACCCCTGTCAGAGCAGAACCAGGCTGTGTCACCGGTTGTGCCCAGGGAGAGGTAGGCGTCATCTGAAGAGCTGTTGAACAGGGTGGCTGGAACAGGAGCCTCAAAAGACGGGGTAGCGGAGTAGATAGGGATGTAGCCTGTAAATACAATATCCAGCCCATTCTCATCCGTCTGGG
>CAZHAI010000019.1:0-11711 GCA_964530645.1 uncultured Rikenella sp.
TCTCGCTGCATTTCCTCGTGCTTGAGGGAATAGCGCCCTGCCGGTGCAAATATAACAAATAATTCAATTCAAAAAATAATTTACATGGCCATGCCACCGCATACAGCTATGGTCTGCCCGGTGACATATGACGACAGGTCGGAGGCAAGAAACAGCGCTACATTTGCCACATCCTCAGGCAATCCTCCTCGCTTCAGGGGTATTTTGGATATCCAGTCGCTCTTCACATCCTCAGGCAGTTTGCTCGTCATCTCAGTAAGAATAAACCCCGGAGCAACCGCGTTGCATCTCACATTGCGCGAGCCAAGTTCCCTGGCCACGCTCTTTGTGAAACCAATGATGCCCGCCTTTGATGCTGCATAGTTGGCCTGCCCTGCATTGCCCCCCAGTCCCACTACTGAACTCATGTTGATTATCGAACCGTACTTCTGCTTCATCATCGGCTTGATGGCTGCCTTTGTGAGGTTGAAGACCGACTTCAGGTTTACTGTAATCACCTGGTCCCACTGCTCTTCCGTCATCCTCATAAGCAAGGTGTCACGGGTGATACCGGCATTGTTTACGAGAATATCAACCGTGCCAAAGTCATTCACTATTTCATTTATCACATTCTCGGCATCGGCGAAAACTGAAGCGTCAGAAACATAACCCTTTGCTTTTACACCCAGGGCTGCTATCTCCTTTACGGCATCGGCAAACTCTTCATTGTCGATTATATTGGTGATTGCAATATTGGCGCCCTCGGCAGCGAACCGCATGGCAATTCCCTTTCCTATTCCCCTTGATCCGCCTGTGATCACAGCTGTCTTTCCTTCCAGTAGTTTCATATCGGTAAATTTTCGGCAAAAATATAGAAAATTATTTACCCAGCACCTTTGCCACAGTCGCTCCAATGTCGGCCGGCGATTTGACGACATGTATCCCGCATTCGGCCATAATCTTCATTTTGGCCTCAGCGGTGTCATTGGCTCCTCCGATGATTGCCCCGGCATGTCCCATCCGTCTGCCTTTGGGAGCCGTCTGGCCTGCTATGAAGCCTATAACGGGTTTGGTGCCGTTCTCCTTTACCCAGTGAGCTACGTCAGCTTCCATCACCCCTCCGATCTCACCGATGAGCACAATAGCATCCGTCCCGGGGTCCGCCATCATCAGACTGAGGATGTCAAGGGATGTGGATCCGATTACCGGATCACCGCCTATACCCACGCATGTCGACTGTCCCAGACCCAGCTTCGTGAGCTGGTCTACAGCCTCATATGTCAGTGTCCCTGAACGGGATATGACCCCCACCCTGCCTGGCTTGTGAATAAATCCGGGCATAATGCCAACCTTGGCTTCGCCGGGAGTGATGACACCCGGACAATTGGGGCCGATAAGTGTCGCCCTGTAGTCGCGCATCAGCTTCTTCACCCTCACCATGTCAGCTACCGGGATACCCTCAGTTATCGTCACGATGAGCTTTATCCCGGCTTCAGCCGCTTCAATAATTGAATCTGATGCAAATGCAGGAGGCACAAAAATGACTGACGTGTCCGCACCGGTGGCTTGTACGGCCTCCCGGACCGTGTTGAAGACAGGCAGCCCCAGATGCGTCTGTCCGCCTTTTCCGGGAGTGACTCCTCCCACGACCCTGGTACCGTACTCAATCATCTGACCTGCATGAAAGGTACCCTCGCTGCCGGTGAAACCCTGTACGATCACCTTTGACCCGGAGTTCAATAAAATACTCATGTTGTGTTGCTCTTTTAGTGCCTAATATCTCAAAAGTAAGCGAATTTTTGCTGCTTTTGCTAAATTTACTGAATATTATGATGACTATGGATTTCATTGAACCGGTTCTCTACCTGGGTATTTCCCAGTCTTTTTTTGCCGGGATGCTTATTGCCACCAGGAGGCCATTCACCACCGCCAACCGCATAATGACGGCATGGGTCTTCCTCTTCTGCATTGAGATGATCTTTGCTCTGATCAACAGGACAGTACTCGACATGTATTCCTTCCCGTTCATCTCCCTCACATACGGACCGCTGCTGTATCTTTACATCCGGCATATGACGATGCCCTCACTGAAGTTTTCCCCATGGCAAACGCTTCACTTCGTTCCCTTCTTCGTATTCTTTGCAGTCTCTGTCATCTTCCGTGAGGAACCCATCTTTGATGATCTGAGCGGTTTTTTTGTAATTGACAGGTTCATTCCTCTCCGGATAATCTACGGCATCTGTTTCTTTCTCTCGGTGACAGGATACAGCACCCTGTCTTTCATTGAGATACGCCGGCACCAGATGAGACTGCGCGACGTAGTTTCATATACCTCTGCAAAAATCACCCTGAACTGGCTCAAAATTCTTTCAATTACATTTTATACAGGCTATGTGGTTGTGTTCATTCTTGGAGGAATCAATATAATCTCCGGACTGCTTCCGTTTGATCCGTATATTTTAACCTTTGTCTTCATTTTTATATTCTCATTTGCCTACAGCTTCTATGCCATACGGCAGCCCGAGATGCTTGATTATCCTGTTTCAGGGCAGGAAGAAGACAATGGCAACGATAACGGAGGGGTAGAAAAATATGCGAGGAGCGGCCTCAGGGATGAACAGGCCGAAGAGTACCTTACAAAACTGCTTCAGTACATGGACGAGGAGAAGCCTTACCTCGACGGCGATTTGACTATCAACGACCTCTCCAGGAAAACAGGAATCCCCCGACATCATATAACCGAGGTGCTGAACGAAAAGCACAACCGTAACTTCTTCTCCTTTGTCAATGAGTACAGGATCCGCGAGGTCATCAGCCGCATCAGCGATCCGAAATACAGGCATTATACGATATTGGCCATAGCCTTTGATGCCGGGTTCAACTCAAAGTCAACATTCAACACTTTTTTCAAGGCCTATACCGGCAAGACACCAAGTGCCTACAGGGAACAGATGTCAAAAGAGTCAGACCCGGTGTGATCCGGGCTGTTCCTTCCATTATCCCATGCTGTAATCCGGTATGTCCCATGCATTTCCCCGGATGTGATCAGGGTCATCCGCCCCGCCTTCAAAGGTGCGATCCGAGCGGCTAAGACCAGTACGCATTCCGTTATCTGTCCTAACCGTGCGGTCCGGACGATATCCCGGCCTATCATGACGAACTTTACAGAAAAAGCTGACAACCATGAGACGGCCATTGATAATTATAGTTTCATTGTTTTTTCCTTTATTCCTCTTTTCTCAGGAAAAATCATTTACCCCCGGAGGGTTTGTAAGAGGGGGCGCTTATTTAAGCACTGGCGATTACCCACATGACGTTAACGCAGCCTTTGGCGATGCGGCCCTAACGCTTACAGCAACTGACAACCTCAGCTTCAAGGGTTACGCAGACCTCAGAGTTCGTTTTGGACAGCAGTTCGGGGAGAATGTAAACTCCCTGATTCTGAGGGAGGCATGGGGCATGTACTATAACAGATTCATGAGCATCTCCGCCGGACAAAAGATTGTCAAGTGGGGGAAAACCGACATGTTCACTCCACTATCGAGATTCAGTCCTGTAGATTATACCCTGCGGTCACCTGACTTCGAGGATGCGGAGCTGGGAAACATCCTTGGAGAGGTAACCTTCACTCCCGCTCCGTTCTTCAGGCTGTCAGTTGTGGCCGCACCGTTCTGGAATCCCTCAGTGCTCATAATCAAGCCTATAGAGCTTCCTCCGAATATGCAGGTATCACTGCCGGAGGGACTGAGAACAGGCAACGGTTATTATTCTTACGGAGTGAGAGGAGATTTCATACTGAAGGGATTCGATGCCGGAATCCAGTATTATCACGGCCCCGACCTGATGCCGGGACTCAATCTCATCAGCGCCGATTACACCAATCCTTTGGAGCCTGCCGTCGCAGTCACCGGGGTACCTTATATAATAAACAGCACCGGCCTTGACTTTGAAACAGTATTGTCGCCGTTTGTGCTGCGGGGTACTGCTGCCCTCACAAGTCCTGTCGAAGAGAAGGAAGGCAATGAGGAAATCCCCTTCAGGCAGGTTGAATGGGTGGCAGGACTCGACTGGACCCCCGGGGCAGTACGGATCACGGCCGAGTATTCAGGAAAAAAAGTCCTTGACTTTTACGAGGCCCCGTATGACCCGATCCTTGGCACTGAACCTGACATGCAGCAGCTCATGCAGCTCTTCAATACACCCGGATTTGATCCGGTGGAGTTTACAAGGCTTCAGATTGAGGCATTTAACAGGCTGTATAACAACCAGCTGCATGAATATTACCACTCTGCCGGGGTGAGGCTCGAGGCTGAACTGTTCTATGGCAGACTGATTCCCTCTTTAACTACGGTTTACAACCTTACATCGAAAGACCTTATGGTTCGCCCTGCGGTGAAATACAAACCCTCGGATGGTGTGACGCTCAGTGCGGGATATGAACATTACGCAGGCACCAGGGGAGGAATGTACGACATAATTGACGACTTCATGAAGGCAGCATACTTTGCTATCAGGATAGATTTCTAAGACTATGACAAACTTTATTATCAAATACAGATGGGCGATAATTTCAGTGTCGGTTGCCCTCGCAGCAGGACTGGGCCTGCTTATACCATCATCCGAAACCGACCCTGATATCAGGAATTACATACCTCGCAATATGCCCTCGAGGGTCACCAATGACTCAATTGAGAAGGAGTTTGGGGTTCAGGATATGATCATCGTACTGTTCAACGACACCACCATTTTAAAGCAGGGCGATCTGCGGCAGGTAAAGGAGGTTGACAGGGCTTTGTCAAGGATGGAAGGCATCGGGATGGTCAACTCACTTTTTACTGCAAGGAAAATCGAAGGGAGTGACGGGATGATGGTTGTTGATCCTCTAATTGACAAAATACCGGATACTGATGCGGAGATGGAGTCACTGAGGCAGGACATACTTGCCAACCGGTTTGCCCGCGACATCGTGGTTGCATCAGATATGACAGCAGCGGCTATCACCGGAACCATCACTTCAAATGTGCCTGAATATGAGACCCTTACAAGGGTTGACTCGGTTATAGCGTCGCAACATGGTGACGCGCAGATACTTACAGGCGGACTGCCATACATAAGGCAATTCATCACCGGGGATGTGAATCATGATGCCATGATCCTTATTCCCATTGCCCTCCTGATAATGCTGACGGTACTTAAGCTTTCGCTCGGCGACTGGAGAAGCGTCCTGATCCCATTCTCGGTTGTGATACTTTCTACGGTTATAACAATGGGCATGATACCGTTGCTCGGATGGAAATTCTCCATCATAATGAGCCTCGCTCCCATCATCCTGATCTCGGTTGCCAATAACTACGGCATATACCTTGTGTCAAGGCACCAGGAGCTCAGCCGGTCAGACCTTCCGGTGACGGGAAAGGAGATGGTCAAAGCTATTACGGGGTCGCTGAATATGCCGATTCTTTTCAGCGGACTGACAACAATTGCCGGTTTGCTGGGGCTGCTTACCCATTCAATTATACCGGCGAGACAGGTCGGTATCCTTTCAGCTGCCGGGGTTACCCTTGCACTGGCAATGAGTCTGTTACTTATTCCTGCTCTCATATACATGCAACATAACCCCGGCAGGAAACCCCGCCCTCCGCGACCGGAGAAAAATGATCTGATCACCCGTGCACTGGCAGGCATCTCATCTTTGGTGATCAGACGCCCCGCGAGAGTTCTGCTTGTTTCCCTGGTTCTTACACTCCTTGTGGGTACCGGCATTGTATTCCTTCGGATCGACACCAACCAGGAGAGTTTCTTCCCACACAAACATCCGGTCAGACGGGCTTCCGAAATTATCAATTCCAAATTCGGCGGCTCACAGACAATCTCGGTGATGATCAGCGGTGACATAAAGGACCCTGTCCTTATGCACAGGATTGATGACCTTACACAGCATCTGAAGGGTTCGGAAGGTGTCGGTGGCGTCTTCTCAATCTCCGACGTTGTCAGGGAGATGAGCATGGCATTGTATGAGCCCGGGGAGGAGGGATATGACAGGATCCCCTCTTCTTCAGCTGCAATTGCCCAGATGTTCGAGCTGTATAACATGAGCGGTGACCCGGACGATTTCAATCAGCTTATGAACTTTGAAAATACAAAGGCTCACCTGCTGGTCCGGCTGTCGAAGCCAGACAATAAGATAGTCCGTGATCTCAGGGACGACATAAAAAGCTTTACTGCAGACTTCCCCGCCAGGGTGACCACGGGAGGCTATGCAATAATCATGATTGATTTTGCACAGAAGATAATCAACGGACAGGTCTCTTCACTGGTTTTTGCCCTGGTAATTGTCCTTATCCTTCTGACTATGATATTCCGGTCGCTGAAGGGTGGCCTGATCGGATCAATTCCTCTTGCAGCTTCAATACTGATCCAGTTTGGTGCAATGGGCCTTACAGGTGTCGCGATCGATGCCGCAACCGCCCTCCTCTCTTCAATAATGATAGGGGTTGGGGTCGACTTCACAATCCAGTTCCTGTGGAGGTACAAGACTGAACTCGGAAAGGTGAAAACACGGCAGGAGGCAATATCTGAAACGTACCGGACAACCGGACGGAGCATCGTCATTAACGGACTGAGCGTTATGGCCGGATTCTCAGCCACCTTCTTCTCCGGATTTCTGTCAATAAGATTCTTTGGGTACCTGACACTTCTTGCAATTGGCTCCTGCCTCATTTATGCGATTATTGTCATGCCGGCATTCATGCTCTGGTTCAAACCCGGGTTTATAGAGGCAAATGAGAAACGAATAAATAAAAACGATGAAAAAAATGAAAAGAATGTTATTCCTATTGCCAGTGATACTGGCTCTGTCACTGCAGGTTACATTGGCACAGCAGTCAGATCCCGTACAGCTGATGGACAAGAGTCGTGACCTGACAATGTCAGGGAACATCCAGTCAACTGTCAATCTTACAATTACCGAGAAGAACGGCTCTGTACGGACACGGAAATTGAATATGATCACCAAATCCTACGATGACGGAACGATCAAGAGAATGGTTAAGTTCCTTGATCCTGCTGATGTGCGGGGCACGGCGATGCTTATAATTGACAGCAAGGATGCCCAGGATGACATGTGGATTTACCTTCCGGCACTGAAAAAGACGCGGCGCATTGTCAGCACGGAGAAAGGAAAAAGCTTCATGAGCTCAGAATTTTCCAACGCAGATATGTCCAGCGGGAGCAACACCGATTTCAAAATCAGGCACCTGCCGGAATCCGGGAAGACCGATACCTGGATTATCGAGAATGTTCCCGTAAGTGATGACAAGGCCGACGAGTACGGCTTCTCCAAAAAGGTAACGTACCTCGAGAAGAGCAGTCTCAAAACAAAGAAGATCGACTTTTACAATTTTGACGGCGAACTGTTCAAGACAATTGAGATTGTGGCTACCCAGCCACTGACGGGAAAAGAGGGGTATGTAATGACAGATATGGTTGCAAAAAACCATCTCAACGGGAGAAGCTCCAGGGTGAAATTTGACCAGGTAAACACTACTGCATCGATACCGGATAATACCTTTCTTGCCGATAACCTCGCGAGGTAGAATTCAATTACCTTTGTCCCTTGGAAATTATGACACAAAAGGGGACAATCATATGCGCACCGGCCACCTCGGGAGGGGGTGCAATAGCTTTGATCAGGCTTTCCGGACCCGGGACAATTGAAACATTGACCGGAATATTTGAACCAGCTGATAAACAGGTTGATATACTCAATGCGAAGGGGTACACATTGATTTACGGGACTATATCTTCGCAGGGCGAATTCATTGATGAAGTACTTGTCTCTCTTTTCAGGGCTCCTCACTCTTATACCGGGGAAGAAATGGCAGAAATCAGCTGCCATGCCTCGCCCTTCATACAGCATCGGATCATCGAAATCCTCATTGACAAAGGGGTTAAAACAGCCACTCCCGGGGAGTTCACAATGAGGGCTTTTATGAACGGCAAAATGGATCTTTCCCAAGCTGAGGCTGTGGCTGATCTTATTGCTTCTGATTCGGAGGCGGCACACCGTCTTGCTGCCACCCAGCTCCGCGGCGGATTCTCGAAAGAGATCGAGAAACTCAGGATGGAGCTCCTCTCCTTCGCCTCGCTCATCGAACTGGAGCTCGATTTCAGCGAGGAGGATGTACAGTTCGCCGACCGCTTTTCAATGACTGAGACAGTTATCAAAATCAAAAGCCTTGTAGACAGGCTGGCGTCTTCATTCAGACTCGGCAATGCAATCAGGAAAGGTATACCGGTAGTCATTGCCGGCAGGCCCAATGTGGGCAAATCCTCACTCCTTAATGTGCTCCTTCAGGAGGAGAGGGCTATAGTTTCTGACATCCCCGGAACTACCCGTGACACAGTTGAGGAGGTGTTGCACGTTGGCGGCCTCCTGTTCAGGTTCATTGATACGGCAGGACTCAGACAGGGCAGTGATAAGATTGAGGAGATGGGTATTGAGCGGACGCATGGCAGGCTGCGTGAGGCAGAGGTTGTGCTGGCTCTGGCCGAGGCTACCGACAGTTCACTGGAGATTTCTGCGTTTGCCCGCACAGTCAGTGATCTTACGGGCAACTCCGGCGCCAGGATAATACTGGTAATCAACAAATCCGACCTGATTACCCGGAGCGCAGCTTCTGCGCTTAAAAAAGAACTGAAGAGCCTCTGCTCCTTCCCGGTGCTTTTCATTTCAGCCAGGAATTCTTCAGGTATTGAAGAGGTAAAGAAGCAGCTGACAGCTTCGGTGGAGACCGGCCGGCTGAATTCGCCTCAACATATCGTAACCAATGCCAGGCATTTTGAGGCGCTGAAAAATGTCGCAGAGAATTTGCAGCGGGTGCTTGATGGCTTCCGTGACGGCATCCCAACGGTACTGATTGCTACAGACGTGCGCCAGGCAATCTACCACCTTGGGCTAATAACGGGAAAGATCACACCCGAGGATATCCTCGGGCAGATCTTCTCGAAGTTTTGTATAGGAAAATAAGTTTTAGCCGTCATCACCGAACGAATTAAAAAAAGGGTGTCACTTTTTGGAAAGAGACACCCTTTGTAATTTATTAAACAGTAACAGTCTGCTAATATGGTGGAAGATTCAGCGGAAGGACATCATTCAGATACCAGACCGTGCCCCTCTTGGATTCAGGAACCCAGAAGATAGGCGTAGTATAGTCGTCCTGATCCTGTACCGCTTTGAAATTTTCACCGTTGAGCTGCAGCTCCGTTGACGGGTAACGCAGGCGCTCCGGGCACGGCTTATACATTTCCCCCCTGAGAACCAGCGGTTCGAGAAGGGGATGACGTGTACGGCGAAGTTCAGCCCACAGATCATACTCATCAGTGATGTTTACATGAATATACTTCTGCTGCATGATGATCTCCATCTTGCTCTCCTCTCCCACTGCTGCGGTGAAGTCATCAGCTATCCTGCCAGCGTAGGTTGTGATATCTGCCACGGATTTGGCCGGGTGAAGCAGGGCGAGGTCAGTCCGGTATGAGCTTACACCGTTGAGCCAGTACCACCAGTCGCATGAATGGACAACCGCATCCCTCATATGCTCGGCAGCTGTCTTGCCTGTCGGGCCATAGTTTTTAAGCGCTATCTCTGCAAGCAGAAGGTCGACGTATGCCCTTGTCATCATTATTGCCGGATACTTTTCGAAATTGTGGAAGTATGTGGCAAAGTTGTACATTGAAACAGCATTAGTTGAAAGAGAACTTTCGACATTGTCTCCGTAGGCATAGTACCTGTGGCCTGCAACGTAGAATGGCGTCTGGGCATCGGAATTCATGGATACTCCCAGGTAATCCTGGTTGCTGTTCCATTTGGTAGGCATTGCAATGACAGGCAGTCTTGGGTCGTCTACGCCGGGTTCATAGGTGTTTGTTCCGTGGTTCATCCTCTTCATAATGACGTTGGGGATGAAATTGGCATAGGTCCTCTCATACATACCCCTTATGATTGTACCGCCGCCTGAGGGATATTCATACGAATACGGGCCGAAGTAAAGATCCTGGGTCGGCAGATTGGCAAGAGCGCTGGCCATCAGAGGCACACCGGCAGCCTGGTCAACTCCGGCAAGCTTAATGCCGTATTGCAGCCTGATAGCGTTTATGAACTGAACCCATTTGTCGATGTCTCCCTTGAGGGCAACATCCTGCACCGCGAAAAAGGCCTTGTTGTCAGCATTCATCTTATTGTAGGCTGCAGAAAGACCTTCGGAAATATCCTTCAAATCAGTCAGAACGGAGATATATATCTCTTTCGGATCGTCATATTTGGGATACAGTTTGCCTACGTTGCCCTGAAGAGCCTCTGAATAGGGAATACTGTTAAAAAAGTCGACATTTCTCAGCGCAAGCAGATCCTTGAAGACAGTGGCCAGCATGTAATAGGCCTCCACCTGGTCTTTCTCGGCAGTTGACATAGCCTCCACCTGTTCCTTCATCAGGGCCCACTCCTTGACCTTGGTATAATGGTACCCGAAGGCATTGGTAACTGCATTTGCCTGAAAACCGTTAACTCCGGTCTCCAGGTCTGCATAGTCAACATAATATGCAAAGTAGCGGTCTGTGATATACCTGTGAGCAACCTGGGTGTATGCAGGGATACCCCATCCGTCATTCTGCCACCAGTATTCACCGTAATCCTTAACAAATAGCTGCCACTGGTAAAGCATGCCTGAAAACATTCCGGCGATTGACTTCTCTTCCGGCGGGTTCACGGTCTCCGGATTCTTGTACTCGTCTTCCAGCACATCCTGGCATGCTGACAGCGCTAACGCGAAGACGGCAATAATTATAAATAGCTTTTTCATATGATCCATTTCTTAATTGGTTAGAAACTGACGTCAATTTTGAAGCCGTAGCTGCGAAGCTGTGGCAGAGGCGTGTACTCTACAAACTGGTCGTTACCCAGAAGCGATTCAGGATCTATGTTTGGCATAGTCTTGTAGATGTAGAAGAGGTTCCTTGCTACAAGTGAGACTGTCAGCTTCTGCAGCTTGAGCTTGTTGGAGATCTGTTGCGGTACGGTGTACATGATGGCAGCTTCACGGAACTTGATATAGTCGTTCTTGTAAAGCTTGTCAGGAGCAAACCATTCATTCATATCCTGAATGTAGGTTGACCAATACTCGTATGCCGAGATGATTATGTCATTTTCAGAATAGACTCCGTCAGATACTTCCTTGACACCTTCAAGGACCAGACCGTCATGGTAGACCATATTGTCACGTGCAGCGGCCGGTGCAGCCTGATTGTGCTGCCACTCGATGCGATCTCCGGTTGCGTCGTCGATATAATACGCCATACCACCGTGTGACTCATCCCTGTATTTAAGGGATTCGGTATTTTGTCCGTTACCAAGAAGGTAGTAATTCGTATGTGACAGGAAGGTGCCACCGAACTTGTAGTCAAATCCCAGGTGCAGGCTGAACTTTTTGTAATAGAGGTCAGTTGATAACCCGCCGATGAAGTTGGGATTGATGTTTGCAGCAGTGACGAACCTGGAATTGTCGCGCATGTAAAGACCTGAGCTGTTGACGACTTTATTACCCTGCGGGTCACGAAGGTAATCGTACATCTGGACATCGCCGATTGGCTTCCCTTCCACTGCCATGATTGAGTAGCTGTTGGAGCCTGCAATACGGTATTCGGTAATGCCAGGATAGAGCTTGATGACCTTCGTG
>CAZHAI010000019.1:11721-16039 GCA_964530645.1 uncultured Rikenella sp.
CGTGCGCTGGTTGGCGGTTGTGAATGTAACATCCCATGTCAGCTTGTCGGTTTTGAGCGGCGTATACTTGAGCAACAGTTCATAACCCCAGTTCTTGACATCGCCCGCATTGATTTTGATTGTACTGAATCCTGAGGCCGGGGTAATACCCAGACCCATAATCTGATCGTATGTGTGCGATGTGTAAAATGAGAACTCTGCCACGAGAGGTTTCTTCTCAAACCACCTGGTGTCAAATCCTATTTCAAATTCGCGTTTGCGCTCGTTCTTGATATCGCTTGTAAAGAGTGCACCGGGGCCGTAAACAGTTATTGCACTGGTGCGCTCTACCATTCCAACGCCGAAATCGCGGTTGGTCCAGTAAGGTGTCGGGGCAGCACGGCCTACATCGGCGAATGACATCCTCAGCTTACCATAGGTGAGCTGGGGAACAGTGAATGTCTGGCTGAAATTCCAGGTTGCCGAGACGCCGGGATAGAAATAGGAGTTGTTAGCCGGAGGAAGAAGTGATGACCAGTCGTTCCTTGCAGTGAACTCTACATAATAGGTGTTGTCCCAGCCGAATGATGCCTGACCCAGCACACTGTACTGGGTGAAGGAACTGCGGTTGTGTGAACGGGCCTGTCCAAAGCTGCCTGTTGTGGTCTTTGAACCGTTGAGAGAATACCATCCGTCAAACTGGAGCCCGCCAACTGTACTGACCCCGATATTGTTTTCGGAAAAACGGGTGTATTCCGGACCGGCAAAGATAACAACATCAAGCCTGTCACCCATGAATTTCCTGGTGAAATTGACGAAAGCGTTGTAGTTCTGGCTGACGATATTACGCCTGCTGAACTCAAAACCTCCGCCTTCAACCACAGGCATGAGCTTCGTCACCTTGTTCATAGTTGTGAAATCCCAGTCAGTGAAGTCAGTTCCGGCATTGGCAGTCAGTGACAGCCACGGTGTGAACTGGAGGTTCATCTTGATGGCCCCTGTCATATGGAGCTTGTCATCTATATCACGGTTCTCAAGCTGATCCCAGAGCATGTTCATGTAACCATACTGGTCAAAGGACTGTGGTAGGCCGTAATCGTCGAGCACACCCTTCTGACCGAACTTGTCCTTGTAGAGATACCTGAGTCCCTGGTAGTCGAGATCACGGTTGAAACCGTAGGATACCAGCCTGAACATATTCTGATATCTGTTCTGGGTCTGGACGTTGTGTATATTCGTATAAACCTCGAACCTGGCCAGATCGGACGCGTTAATCTGTCCGCTAAAGCTGACTGACTTGGTTTTCTGGTAGAAGTTTTCCATCATCCCCTGGTAATCCCTGGTTGTGAAGGCAAGACGCATGGCACCTTTCTCATTGGCTCCGGCAATTGCAGCCGTCAGGCTGTTTGTGTTTGTCTTGCGGAACATGTTGATCCAGTTGTCGGGGTATGCCCTGTAAGTGGTCATAGCACTGTCATAATTCATAATGGGCGCGTTGTCAAAGGCGGGACCGAACTGGAACCTGCTGCTGTTCATCACCCTTACTGCCTGGCCCAGTTTGTTCGTGCCGTAGATGGTGTCGTAGACCGATGTTCCTGAGCCGAACTCATTTTGCCATTCAATTGTGTTCACTGGCTGCTCAAATGTGTTCTGGTAGGTGAGTGTTACGCCAAGACCCCTTGTTGCCTGTCCCTTCTTGGTAGTGATCATCACGACACCGTTCCCGGCGCGGCTCCCATAGAGCACTGTCGCCTTTGCACCCTTAAGGATCTCTATTGATTCGATATCCTCGCTGTTTATGTCATTGATACCTGTTCCGTAGTCGGGTGAGTTGAGAGGGTCATAGCCCCTGTTAGCCATGTTCGTATTCTCGTCGAATATAGGCACACCGTCAACAACGAACAGCGGGCGTGTCTTTGTACTTACATCAAGACCTGCCGAGCCGCGGATTTTAATGTTCACACCGCCGGTCGGACCCGCAGTACCAAGTTGAATGCCGACACCTGCCGCCTTGCCGTAGAGAGATGCCAGGGCATTCTGCGAGGTACCTGCAACTGTAATCTCGGCTGCCTTGATTGAGCTGACCGAGTAACCCAGTGCCTTCTTGTCACGCTTGATACCCAACGCAGTAACCACAACATCCTCAATAAGTTCAGTTCCGGGCTCAAGAGCCACACTGTAGGTATTTGATGTACCCAGGGTAACCTCCATGTCGGTATAACCGATCATGGAAAAAAGAAGGACATTGCTGCCCGCAGGAACAGAGAGCCTGTATTCTCCGTTCGCATCCGTCGAGGTCCCGACAGTAAGGCCTTTTACGACAACGGTTACACCGGTTAGCGGGAGCCCATCCTTGGCATCCGTTACTTTGCCGGATACGCTCCTTTGTGACAGTGCTGCCTGAAAACCGCACAGCAACACCATCAGCATGATCATGATTAGTTTTTTCATAAGCTGGTTTTAAATTGTTTAAGCAGAGCTGTTAATTAAGAAAACCTGAAATGACCGTCACGTATGCCGGCCTCATTCAGGTTACGGAGAAAAGCAGATGATAGTTTTCATAAGGTCCTGAGTTGGTTAAGGGTTCTATATAAATGCAAAAGTGAATCATATTCTGAACCGAAAACGTTTTCATAAAGGCTGCTTGCAGGCATTTTCAATACACAAATTTATGACGTGCTTCAGGAAAAAGCAAGTTTTATGTATGATTTAATGACGGAGAAAAACTTAAATTGCTGCAGGGTTTCAGTTTATATGATACCCCTGACTCATCATTTCACGGGCTGTAAAGTATGAATAGACTTCATTGTCAAGCGGGTAGTCCCAGCACCCCAGTCCATGATAGATTTCGCCGCCAAATCCGGTCTTGAAGCGATAGAGTCCGTACATCGGGTGTTCAGGATCGGGATTTGGAGCAATACCGAACATGTCATATTCGGTACAACCCCTTTCCTTTGCCAGGGTAATGGCCCGCCACTGAAGGGCATAGGTAGCCATTAGATTTCGCTTGTTTGATGAAGAGGCCCCGTAAAGATAAGTTCCCCTGTTGCCTGTTATGACCAGGAACATAGCGGCAAGCGGTTGCCTCTCATGTTCAGCGATGAGCAGCAATACTTCCGCCGGAGACATGGAATTTTCAGCCGTGCTGTCAAGCACCGCCCTGAAATGCTCCATATTGTGCAGGTAGAAACGGTTCCTGCGCGCGGTCTCGGTATAAAGGGCGTACCACCTTTCCAGGTTACCTCTTCCCGCCACACTCACCGTAACTCCATTCCTCTCAGCCACACCGATGTTGTACCTGGTCTTGGGTTTCATCGACTGCAACAGGGATGCCTCGTCCTTTTTCACGTCGAGGAAAATTGTATTTGACGGAAGAATATTCGATTGAGCCTTGCGGAAGTTCCTGTTATTGGTAGAGAAATTGAATCTCAGTTCCTGCAGAGGGTGTGCCGGCGGACCGAGCCAGATACCATCGGGAGTATAGGCATCCTCATCTCCTGCCCAGTATGACTCCCAGGCCAGGTCATATCGAATCATTATACATTCACGAGGCAGGTGTGACCTCAGACACTCCGACAACTCCTCAAGGAAAACCCCCTGGAACTCATCTGCCGGCTCAAGTTCAGGACCATATGGTACATAGGCTATTGAGTGGCTGGAGTCGATTTGCCTGAGAACAACCAGTACATCGGAGGTTATAACCTTACCTTCTTTCCCTTCATTATAAATGTCCGAAGCAAATACCCTGAAATTGCAGGCAATCGAGCTAATGCCCATTCGGCGCTTGACCTCCGACCAGAACGCCGTCTGCTGGACTATCGGCGTACGGAAAACCTCTTCTATATGCTTCTGTCTGAAATCCCTGACCATTATGACAACCTTTCCGGCTTTGAGTAATGAGGTGCAAACATGGGACTTAAAAATCAGAATTCAAAGGATTTTTGTCCCGGTAAGAAGACATGTATCCCAGTCTCTGAAATTGGACCTGATGGTGCCGGTGTACCTAAAGTCCGGTTGACGGAATTGGTTTAAGGCTAATCAGGCTATCCTCGCCCCGAGCCTTGCCAGGTCCTCAAAAAATCCCGGATAGGATTTTGACACAGACTCTGCTCCCGTGATTGTCACTGCTCCGGCAGCGCCGGCGGCCATCACCGCCGCCATCATCGCTATGCGGTGGTCATTGTGCGAGGATACCACTGCCCCCTGCACCTGCCCGCCGGTGATGATCATCTCATCACCTGAGAACCGTACATCTATCTTCATCGCGCCCAGCACCTCCGCAATCGCCTCCGCCCTGTCGCTTTCCTTGTGCCTCAGCCTGCCCACACCCCTGATCCTG
>CAZHAI010000020.1:0-11254 GCA_964530645.1 uncultured Rikenella sp.
CATCTGCTCTGCGATGCATCCGCGCGGGACTATTGTTGTGTAGACCGAATCAATTATCTGAAGCTTCATCCTGTTTTTCCTTATAACATGTTCTGCCTCCCCGATTGAAAGACCCCGGATCTCAGGAGTTGGTCTCGCCTGGCCGTGACGCGTATAGACATTGAGCCAGATGATCAGGACGAGAATGATTGCAACACCGATGACCATTGCCAGACCAAACTGTTTCCAGAAGACACGGCTTTTAAGAAATTCCTTGACGCTCATCGCGGGATGAAGTATTAGATTATTAACGCAGCCTCAAAGATAAAAATTATATTGCGTGAGTGAGGCGGTTTCTACCATTCCTTAATAGTCCGGTAGTTGGTATCACGCTCAATGGGTCTGAAGCCTGCCGAACGGATCATGGCGACCAGTTCGGTTGTCGAAAGGGAGGGTTTGTCCTCTTCCGAGCCGGCCATTGAGTATATCCTTGTTGTGTCATCTATTGTACCGTCGAGGTCGTCGGCGCCGAATGCGAGGCTCATCAGGGCTGAATTCTTCCCGATGGCGGGCCAGTACGCCTTTATATGGCTGAAGTTGTCGAGGAAAATTCGTGACAGGGCGTAGTTGCGCATGTCCTCGGTCACCGGCACCTCGCCAAGTTCATGCATGCGGTTGTTCTCACGCCTGAACTTGAGGGGGATGAAGGCATTGAATCCACCGGTGCGGTCCTGCAGATCCCTGAGACGAAGCATGTGGTCTATACGTTGTTCCGGGCTCTCGGCGTGTCCGTAGAGCATTGTTGCATTCGAGGTAAGTCCGAGGCTGTGTGCCGCCTCATGTATTGCGAGGTAGGTTTCGGCATCTGCCTTCTCACGGCATATCCTGTTTCGAAGTACAGGATCGAATATCTCAGCTCCGCCGCCGGGGATTGAATCCAGGCCATAATCACGCAGCAGCCTGATCCCGTCTGTGTATGTCATTCCCGCTTTACGGATCATATAATCGAGCTCCACGGCTGAGAAAGCCTTGATACTGATATCAGGCCTCAGGCTGCGGATAGCTGCGAGGATCTTTCCGTAATAGTGTATGTCACGGGAAGGATGTACTCCGCCGGTAATGTGTACCTCTGTCACCGGGATGCCCTCAAAACGTCTGACAATGTCAAGTATCTCAGTTTCGGTCAGTTCCCAGCTGTTGGCATCTCCCTCGGGTTTGTGATAGGAACAGAAGCGGCAGTTATAGATGCAGATGTTTGTCGGTTCAATGTGAAAGTTTCGGTTGAAGAAGACGGCGTCACCGCTTCTTATCCTCTTGACGGTTGTTGCCAGGAGGCCCATGAGTGAGAGATCGGCTGAACGGTAGAGTGTGAGTGCTTCACCGGGGGTCAGGCGTTTGCCTTCGATTACAGCCCCTGCAATATCCTTCAGTTCGGCTCCGGCATTATTGAGGATGAAATCTTTCATTTCGCGAAATATTGACAAATTTAACTGACAGTGCCACAACAGAAATAAAAAACCGCCTTAATTGTTCATTAAGACGGCAGTTTTTTTATTGTCTGTCAGCCTATCAGTCCTTGTGACCGGGTTCGTCGGAAACGGTCAGTTTCCTTCTTCCCTTAGCCCTGCGGGCTGCCAGTACGCGCCTGCCGTTCGGAGTTGACATTCTCTTCCTGAAGCCGTGAGTGTTCGTCCTTCTCTTTCTCGATGGCTGAAATGTCCTTTTCATCTGTTGTTATATTTCGTTGTTTACTACCCGGTTTTTAAGACTGCAAAGGTAGTCATTTTTTCAAAAAAAGAAGGATTAGGGTGATTTTTTTTAAATCCGGGTGGGGTGGCGTCAGCCTGCAGGCCTGTAAGATGATCCTGCGGGAGTGAAATTATTCCCTCCGGAACGGAAGCCAGACCACTTTCTTTGTGACGAAGAACGGTTCCTCGAACCAGTCGCTGATTGATGCAACCTCTGCCGATCCGGCAAAGGGGTGCAGCTCATTTTCCAGGTCGCCTCCCTTGAGGAGTATCCATCCGTTTTTCTTATCATTGAATGATCCGGGTGAGGCCAGGTGTCTTGTCAGCTTCACGAATTGCTCCGTCTCTGTCACCGCCCTTGCGATGATAAAGTCATATCTCCCTTTCATGTTCTCTGCCCGGCCGGTGAATGACGTGACATTGTCCAAACCTGCCTCTGCTACGATTGCCTCCACCACCCTGATCTTTTTCGCAATTGAATCGGCCAAGGTGAATTTCACTTCCGGGAAGAAGATCGCCAGGGGAATACCTGGCAGGCCGCCGCCGGTGCCGATATCCGCTACTGACGTTCCGGGCTTGAGCGTGATGAACCTCGCAATAGCCAGTGAATGAAGCAGATGATTTACCTCAAAGTTATCGATATCCTTTCGTGAGACGACATTGATTTTTTCGTTCCACTCCCTGTAGAGGGAGGGCAGCATTGCAAACTGGCGCCGTTGCTGCGGTGAGAGCGACGGAAAATATTTTTCAGCTATTGTGGTCAAATGCCGCTTGTTTTGCTGCGAACCATGTTCAGTATAAGGACTTTGGCCCTGAAGAGCCTGGCCTTGACAGTGCCGATAGGAAGGCTCAGTTCACTGGCGATCTCCTCATATGAGTAGTCCTCGAAGTAGCGGAGTTCGATAAGCCTGCGGTAACGCGGCTTGAGCGTCTTGACAATCCTGTTCAGCGAGGCCGCTGTCTCCCTGTTAATCATCAGTTCGTCAGGGGCGATCATGTCCGAAGCTACTGTGGCTTCCACCTCGTCCTCTTCACCTTCGTCATGGTCGAATGGCCTGGGACTCTGGCTCTTGCGCCGCATGAAGTCGATACAGTTGTTTGTGGCAATCCGGAAGAGCCAGGTGCTGAAGGCGTGAGACGGCACATATTTGGCGAGATTATGAAAGGCCTTGCCGAATGCCTCTATTGTAAGATCTTCCGCATCGGAAGGGTTGCTGATCATCCTCAGCATGACATAGTAGACTGAATCGCGGTACCTGTTGAGCAGCTCGGCGTATGCCCTGCTGTCGCCGTTAAGTGCACGGTCAATGACCTTGAGATCGTGCTGTGCCTTGTCCGATAGTCCGGTTTCTACTTCCATGTCTCCTTGCCCTTGCCCTTTCTCCTGGTTGTGAGGTAAAGGAATGCCGTCAAGAACGGCGACAAGATATCAAAAAAGAGTGAAATAAACCACAACTGGCTTTCATTGAATGTGACAGCCGCCCTTCTCAGTATGACCGCTCTCATTACAAGCCGGACCAGCATAAGGAACAGCACAACCGGCCATGAAGCCAGCATTATGAGCATTGTGATGAGCAACCCGTACCATGTCAATCTGGAGAGGGGTTCGAGGATAAGCCTTGTTTTGTCCGCAGGTCTGTAGTATGCCGCAGCAGAGAGGTGCCTCCTTTTCTGCTTGACCCACTCGAGGGGAGTTTTGCATGCGACCGATTGGGTGAAGGATTCGTGCGAGAGCATCAGGCTGCAGTTGTCCGGCGTTGAGGTGCGGTTGACAAACAGATCATCGTCGCCTGACATTATATGGTTGTGCGGACCAAACCCGCCATTTTCAAAGAAAAAACTCCTGCGGTATGCCAGGTTACGGCCAACCCCCATGTAGGGCTTTTTTGCCATTGCCATTCCGAAGTACTGCATGGCTGTGAACATGGTCTCGTACCGGATGTATTTGTTCAGAAGGCCGGACTCCGGTAAATAGGCTCCGTAGCCGATTATTATGTCACTCTTTTCCTTCGCTGCAGCGGCTGCCACCTCACGCAGCCAGTTGGACGATGCCGGCTTGCAGTCAGCGTCTGTAAAAACAAGCAGGTCATTCTTCGCAGCCTTGATACCGATGAGCATGGCCAGCTTCTTAGTGTGGGTGAAGCCGGGATCCTTCTGGATCAATGAGACCTTCAGGTTCGGGTATTGCTTCATAAGCGAGCCGAGCACATCAAATGTATTGTCCTCTGAACAGTCGTTCACCACCACAACCTCGAAGGAGGGGTAGTCCTGCTTCAGCACATCAGGCAGGAATCTGGAAAGGTTTTCTGCCTCATTGCGGGCACAGATGACCACTGAGAGAGGAGGGAGGTTAGTTTGTGCTGCCGCCTTCCCGGGCTTTGCAAATGCAGCCCTTCGGTAATAACCGAGCCAGTACCAGGCCTGTATCAGAAGCATTGTGACAAGAAGTGCAAGCAGGACCAGGTGTATCGTATCAGTTGAAAGGATCATGTGAGGTGATATTGTGCGCAGCAATATTATAAAGAATTGAATAATGCATGAAAGAATCTTTTCAACAATCCGGGATCACTTTTTTCAATTTGATAACCGCCTGTTCAAAATCAGGTTGAGAAAGCGTACTTTTGTGGCCACCAGTCAGGGAAAAATGTTCACAATCGAGAGTAAAGACAGAGCCACATCGGCCAGGGCAGGCATTCTGCGCACTGCCCACGGTGATATTCATACTCCGGTCTTTATGCCCGTAGGTACCGGTGCCACCGTAAAAGGGGTTTTTCACCGCGACCTTAAGAGCGAGATTGACGCCCCTGTGATCCTTGCAAACACATATCATCTCTACCTGCGTCCGGGAACCGACATAATCAGCCGTGCCGGCGGGATTCACCGCTTCATGTCGTGGGACAGGGCAGTACTTACAGACAGCGGTGGGTACCAGGTCTTTTCCCTTGCGGCAAACAGGAAGCTGACCGAGGAGGGTGCAATATTCAGATCGCACATTGACGGTTCAAAACATCTTTTCACTCCCGAAGGGGTTGTTGACATACAGCGTGCAATCGGCGCTGACATCATGATGGCATTTGATGAGTGTGCACCGTGGCCCTGTGACCACGCTTACGCGAAGAAGTCGATGGAACTGACGCACAGATGGCTCGACAGGTGCATCGGACAGCTAGTGAGGACAGAGCCGCTCTACGGGACTGAGCAGATGCTGTTTCCAATAGTGCAGGGGGCAATTTACAGTGACCTTCGTAAAATATCGGCGGAGAAGTGCGCTTCAGGCGGAATGCCAGGTAACGCTATCGGCGGACTGTCGGTGGGAGAGCCAGCTGAGCAGATGTATGAAATGATCGAGGTGGTTAACGAGATACTCCCTGCGGATAAACCGAGGTACCTTATGGGAGTGGGCACGCCGGCAAACATCCTCGAAGGTATTGCACGCGGGGTTGACATGTTTGACTGCGTCATGCCGACGCGCAACGGCCGCAACGGGATGCTGTTCACGCCTGAGGGAATCATAAATATAAGGAATCAGCGGTGGGCTGACGACTTCTCACCGGTTGACCCCGGCTCCCGGTCGGAGTTCAGCCGGACCTATTCAAAGGCATACCTGCGCCACCTGGTGATTTCGGGAGAGATGCTGGGCGCCCAGATAGCAACAATACACAACCTTGCATTCTACCTCAGCCTGGTCAGGGAGGCAAGGGAAAGGATACTTGACGGTACATTCGGCACATGGAAGGAAGAAACGGTTCGAAGAATATCAGAGAGGGTCTGAAGAAGCTTGCCCCAAAGATTCTTGACTGGTACATAATCAGGCAGTTTCTGGGTACGTTCTTCTTCTCGCTTGTGCTCATACTGGGCATCGCTGTAATATTCGACTTCTCAGAGAAGATTGACGACTTCATCCAGAAGCAGGCCCCGCTGAAGGCAATCATATTCGATTATTATCTGAATTTCATTCCCTACTTCGCCACCATCTTCGCCCCGATGTTCGTCTTTATCTCCGTGATTTTCTTCACCTCAAGGATGGCGGTTAACACTGAAATCATTGCAATGCTGAACAGTGGCATGAGTTTCAGGAGGCTGCTCGTGCCCTACTTCATCTCAGCCACCTTTATCGCACTCCTCGCCTTTATGCTTCAGAACTACGTGCTGCCGCACTCGAACATCGCGCGGCTCGATTTCGAGGAGAAGTATTACAGGAGTTCCGACTTCAGAAGGGTGAATGCCTCTTCAGTGCACCGGCAGGTCTACCCCAACGTATACATCTACATGGAGCAGTACAACCGGATCTCTCAGAGCGGACGCAATTTCAGCATGGAGAAGTTTAATGAAAACGGGATGCTTGAGTCCAAGATGACTGCCAACATGATAAGGTGGGACAGCACAACGAACAAATGGGGTGCATGGTGGTACTACATCAGGGAGACCGACAGCCTTGGAGAAAGGCTCTCCTCCGGGCGCCGGATAGACACTGTGCTCAATGTAGGTCCTGATGACTTCACAAGAGCTCCTGAATTTGTTTACACTATGACTCACGGGGAACTTGTTGACTATATCCAGGTGCTTAAATCACAGGGCTCTGACGAGATTAAGCTCTACCTCAACGAAAAACACCGGCGCTATGCCTCGCCCTTTGCATTTTTCATCCTGACCCTCATAGGAGTCTCACTGTCGTCGCGCAAGATCAAGGGAGGGATCGGAATGCAGATAGGTCTCGGCCTTATGCTGACCTTCTCGTATATCCTCTTCATGCAATTCGCCTCGCAATTTTCGCTTAAGGGCGACCTGAACCCGGCGCTGGCAATGTGGATACCAAATATAATTTACACCTTCATTGCTGCAGGTGTCTATTATACCGCTCCGAAATAGCACATTTCCCATCATATTGTGCATAATTGAATTTTGTATAAATTGCCGTGCTTTTAAAAAACAAAGAAGACACGGTTAAAAACAGGGTTAGTTATGGCATTGGAAAAGAAGATACGCGAACTCAAGGAAAAGCGTGAAAAGATGCTTCTGGGTGGCGGGGAGGAAGCCATCGTGAAGCAGAAGGCCATGGGTAAGAATACTGCTCGTGAGCGTATTATGGCCATCCTTGATACAGGCACATTCAACGAATATGACATGTTCGTGGAGCATGATGCGCGCGATTTCGGGATGGACAAAAAGCATCTCCCGAGTGACGGGGTTGTGATTGGAACGGGTACTGTCCATGGAAACCCTGTGGCGATTTTTGCGCAGGATTTTACAGTTGCCGGCGGTTCGCTTGGGCTGATGCACTCACGCAAGATCACCAAGATAATGGATCATGCCCTCAAGATGAGGATACCCCTAATTGGCATAAATGACTCCGGGGGCGCCAGAATCCAGGAGGGGGTCAATTCCCTTGCAGGATACGGAGAGATATTCTTCAGGAACACAATCTCGAGCGGCGTAATTCCCCAGATATCGGTTATCCTGGGCCCGTGTGCCGGCGGGGCTGTCTACTCACCGGCGCTGACTGACTTCGTGTTTGTTGTTGACAATATTTCAAAGATGTTCATCACCGGGCCGGAGGTGATCAAGACCGTTCTCGGAGAGGAGATATCAATGGAGGCACTCGGGGGCGCACGCGTTCATTGTGAGATAACGGGCAACGCCCATTTCTTTGCCTCCTCAGAGGATGAGTGCTTCAGCCAGATAAAGCGGTTGATCTCGTTTATCCCCAGGAACAACCAGGTCAGGGCTGCTGTCACTGAGACAGTGCCCCCTGAGGCTGGCTATGACATAGAAAAGATTGTCCCGGGTGACCCGACCCTTCCGTATGATGTGAGGGAGGTTATCAGGGCTGTTGCCGATGGCTCGGACTTCTTCGAGATACAGGAGATGTATGCCCGCAACATTGTAATCGGATTCGGTCGCATGGGCGGAAGGACAGTGGGATTTGTGGCCAACCAGCCAATGGAGATGGCGGGGGTGCTTGACGTCGATTCCTCTGACAAGGCTGCCAGGTTCATCAGGTACTGTGACGCATTCAGCGTACCGCTGATCACACTTGTCGACCTGCCCGGTTACCTGCCGGGCGTTGACCAGGAACATGCCGGCGTCATACGTCACGGGGCCAAGGTTCTTTACGCTTACAGCGAAGCGACGGTTCCGAAGCTTACTGTAATTCTGAGGAAGGCTTACGGCGGCGGTTACATTGCAATGAGCTCTCGTCACCTGCGTGCCGACTTCGTCCTGGCGTGGCCCGGAGCGGAGATAGCGGTTATGGGTCCCGAGGGTGCGGCAAACATCATCTTCCGCAAGGAGATAACATCCGCCGCCAATCCTGATGAGATGCGCCGCCAGAAGGTTGATGAGTACAGGGAGAAGTTTGCCAATCCGTATGTGGCCGCTTCCCGCGGTTATGTCGATGCCGTGATCGAGCCGTCGGAGACACGCAGGATGCTTCTGCACGGGCTGGAGGTATCGGAGAACAAGGATGTACAGATGCCCTGGAAGAAGCATGGAATCCCGCCTTTCTGATCAGATTTGAAAAAGAGAGTAACATGGAAAAAAGAGATTCAGAAAAGCTCATCATAGATCAGACAGCCTACACCACCAGGCTGAGCTCCCGTTTTGCATCGCGCAAGCCCTATGCTCCTCCTGTGGCAGGAAGGATTCAGAGCTTCATCCCTGGCACGGTGGTGGAGGTGTTGGTTCAGACAGGCGACACAGTGAAGGAGGGCGAGGATATCATAATTCTCGATGCAATGAAGATGAAGAACAGGCTGAAGAGCCACCTGGACGGAAAGGTAGTTGCCGTGAATGTCAAGCCCGGTGACCGGGTTACGAAGGGTGCGGTACTTGTTGAGATAGTCTGACAGGGCAGCTTACAGCATATCGCCGGTGTTCAGCCTGAAGGGTGTCAGTTCGTCAGGCAGCACAGGCTCCTCTTCAAAGATGCCATAAACGGCTGAACCGCTCCCCGACATTGAGGCATACAGGGCTCCCGCTTCATATAGAGCCATCTTGAGCCTTCCGATATTCGGATATGACCTGAAGATGTTAAGTTCGAAGTCGTTGACCACCCTGCCCCGCCATTCGTTCACAGGCAGAACAAGTAACTGCCTGAGCGACAGTCCTGTGGGACATGGCACGCACCCGGCATATGCCTCGGCGGTGCTAATATTGGTGTCAGGGTAGAGGACTACGATATGGTACCGGTTAAGGTCCAGCGGGAACTCGGACAGGATATTCCCCACTCCCTCGGCAAACGACGGAGTGCTGTCGATGAAGAAAGGGGCATCACTGCCGATGCGGCCTGCAAAGGAGCGCAACTCCTCCGGATTAAGGCCGAAGCCGAAGTATTTGTTCAATGCCTTCAGCATCCATGCGGCATCGGATGAGCCGCCGCCCAGCCCGGCTCCTACCGGTATGTTTTTGTGAAGATGAATACGGATACCGGGAAAATCAAACGACTGCCTCATCAGCTTTACAGCCTTCATTACAAGGTTCTTTTCCGGATCACCCTCCTCCATCACTCCGGTAACCCTCAGGCTGTCACTCCTGCGGTTGTCTTTTCTGACAACAAACTCAAGCGCATCGGCAAGGTCAACAGGATAGAAGAAGGTCTCGATGTTATGAAAGCCGTCAGGCCTCTTCTCCATGATCCTTAAACCGATATTTATCTTCGCCTTTGGAAAAACAACCATAGCAGGTCACTCTTGAAAGACCAAAAATATACGAACCTTTTTAATTTCCCTCATCTTTCTCAATTATATACGTTTTCAACATCTTTTTAACAGAGAATGTTTGAAACAAACAGTCGTTTGAACCACACGGCTCTGATGTAATTGTTAAATTTGATCACGGCAGAAAATTCTGCCGTTTTCGTCGGAATAATTGATAATCAACATTATACATTAATGGCACAGGGCACGTCAAGAGGAAGGCAGGAGAAGAAGCAATCGGTAGTATTCATTCCTGAGGGTGGGAGGATCCCGCCGCAGACGCCCGAGATGGAGGAGGCTGTACTGGGTGCTGCCATGCTGGAGACTGATGCCGCGAGGATGGTGGTTGACATGCTCCGTCCGGAGGTTTTTTATTCGGCTGCGCATCAGAAAATTTTTTCTTCGATTGTGGAGCTCAACAAGCGTGATCAGCCTATTGACCTTCTGACTGTCACCCAGGAGCTGAAGAGGGCCAATGAACTCGATGAGGCCGGCGGTGCAGTCTACCTGACAGAGCTGACATCCAGGATAGTATCGGCCGCTAACATCGAATACCACGCCAGGATAGTCCTTCAGAAATATATCCAGCGTGAGCTGATCCGTGCGGCAACACTGATACAGAACATGGTGTATGAGGACACCCTTGATGTGACCGAGTTGCTTGACAAAAGTGAGGATGAGCTTTTCAGGATTGCAGAGGGTAACATCAAGCACGAGGTGGCGCCGATACATGAAGTCATCAAGCAGTCGCTTGCTGAGATAGAGGAGCTTGGCAAGAAGGAGGATGCGCTGGTTGGGGTTCCGTCCGGATTCACCAAGCTTGACAGGCTTACGTCAGGCTGGCAGAAGTCGGAGCTTGTCATAATTGCCGCCAGGCCCTCTATGGGGAAGACCGCCTTCGCCCTGACAATGGCACGCAACATGGCCATCGAGCATAAAAGGAAAGTTGCGATCTTCTCGCTGGAGATGTCGGCAATACAGCTTGTAAACAGGCTTATTGTTGCCGAGACAGAGATCCCCGGAGAAAAGATCAAGAACGGCAAGCTGTCACCCGAGGAGTGGTCGTTGCTGGAGTCTCGCATCAAGTCGCTCACCGAAGCACAGATTTTTATTGATGATACCCCTGCAATCTCAGTCTTCGAGCTCAGGGCAAAATGCCGCAGGCTGAAGGCGCAGGACAAGCTGGATGTGGTTATTGTAGACTACCTGCAGCTTATGACAGGACCGCCGGATGCAGGAAGCCGTGAGCAGGAGGTGAGTTCAATCTCAAGATCGCTCAAGAGCATTTCAAAGGAGCTGGCAGTGCCTGTTCTGGCGCTTTCCCAGCTTAACAGGTCGGTTGAGACCCGCGGCGGGAACAAGAAGCCGATGCTTTCTGACCTTCGTGAATCGGGCGCCATTGAGCAGGATGCGGATATGGTTGTCTTTATCCACCGCCCGGAGAAAATGGGTGTTCTTCAGTTTGAGGACGGGCAGTCAACCAAGGGTCATGCCGACATCATACTGGCAAAGAACCGTAACGGGCCTACCGATGAGGTTCTGCTTTATTTCAAGGAGGACCGTGCATCATTTGTTGAGCCAGATGAGTTCGGGCCGGAGGGTTCCTTCCCGGGTATTCCTGACGGAGGGGTCTTCACAATGGGGTCAAAGATGAACAATGACATCTCTGATTTCAGCGACTTCTCGCCGGATGACAACGGGCGGAAGCCGTTCTGATCAGTCCGCAGTCCGCAGTCCGCAGTCCGCAGCCGGCAGTCGGCAGAAGCGAAGCCGGCAGTCGGCAGTCGGCAGTCGGCAATGAGGTAGCTTATATGAAGCTTTGAGGTCCTGATC
>CAZHAI010000020.1:11264-15229 GCA_964530645.1 uncultured Rikenella sp.
GGCAGTCTCCAGTCTGCAGTCGGCAGTTGGCAGTCACCAGGCGGCAGTCTCCAGTCTCCAGTCTGCAGTCGGCAGTCGGCAGTCAAAGACAGTGGTCGTAGATCATAAAGCATTGTAGAACAGGATGTAAGCCCTATTCGATCCGAAATATCACCCTGATGCCGGCCGATTCAAAGGAGGTGCCGCTGAAACCGGTCCAGACGCCTACGGTGGCAAACAGGAACACCTCGCTGAGGGAGTATCCCGCTTCCCAGTAATAGCCTGACTCAGGGGTCCATGCCGCGGAAAGTCCTATATTCTCTCTCATCAGTGTACGGCTGAGAACCGGCAACCGCTTCAGGAACAGGGTGGGAGTGGTGTAGGTGACATGTGCCTCGGCAAAGCTGCTTCTTGCCGCCATGGAGTAACCAGGTCTCAGGTAGAACGCATCCTCGTAGTTGTTGAGCAGCACCGGAGATGACTGGTTATTAAAGTAATGCATATCCTGCAACCGCACATTTTCACTGTTCAAAAATCCTCCGCCACGCAGGCGCCACATAAACTCGTTGAGCGCTCCGAACCTTTTTGTCCGGCTGATCTCTCCCATCAGCAAGTCATAACTGCCTGAAACAGTATCGTTGTAATTAAAACCGTGCTTCCAGGTGAGAGAAAACGTCGGATAATCAGATCCGGCGCTGATCTTTGAAGCCCCTGCCAGACGGTATCGCTGACGGGGTGTCCATGTCAGAACTGATGTAATTGAAAGATGCTTGTGGCCGAAGGAGGGTTCAGGTTCATAACCCGGAACATCTCCTGTAACGTAAGGATTATCGGGAAGGTTGACGGTCCAGGGTCTCTCTTTTCTGAAGAAAGAGAAATCAGAGCTGTTCTCCAGCGGATCTCGCTTTTCATACATCCCCGAGAGTGAAAGGGTGAGACCGTTTGCAAGGTCGCTGCGGTGTCCTGCAATGATATACCGGCTGTTGTAGAGCTTCATCATGTTATCCCTGAAGAAGAGTGTTGCGACTGAATTAACCAACTGGTTAACTCCTGACTGGGAAAACTCGTCAGACTGACTGCCGGCTCTCAGGAAAATATTACCAGCCCGCATCGGGTCATACAGCATATTGGCCGTGACATTCCACATAAGCCGTTCGCGGCTGAATGCATACCTTGCGGAAGGGACGAGGGTAAAGCGTCCCGCTTCTCCGGATTTTACCGACAGGTTGATTCCCGTTCCTGCAATGAAGCCGTCAACTGTGTTATAGGAGAAGCTCTTTAGGTCTGCAACTCCCTCAAAGCCAAGGGTTGCATTTTTTGAGAGCTGCCATGTCCGGCCGCCGGCCAGGTCTTTTATAAACCGGGATGCGGGACTATTTTTATTCCGGCTGGAGTCCGGTGCCGATCCGATTGTTATTGTGATTGTTGATGTATCGCGTTTTGACAGTTGGCGCCCGGCAGCCGTTGCTGTTGACAGGCTGGCTGTTTCCTCCCGTGTCAGGGGGATGGGTCTTGCTTCTGCCCAGTAAGCAGAATCTTTGAGTGTTGCGTCCTCCTCAATAATAACAGTTGTTTTATCCTCGATTTTAAGGGGCGGTTTTTCAGCTTTTTTCGAGGCGTTCTTTTCGTTCAGCCTCGCAAGTTTCGACATATCCCGTGCTGTGAGGTCATCCTTCCTCAGGATCTCTTCAATCTCCCTCTGCGTTGCCGTTTTTGTCACTTCACCGGTTTCACCCGGTTCCATTGCGTACACTGTTTCTCCGTAGGACTGCGGACGGGGAAGCGACCTGTCAGGCTGCACATCGATGTACTTAACCGCGCTTGTATAGGATGCCCTGGCCTTGATCCCCATGAGCGAGATGTCAACATCGAACTCATGGCTCACAGGCATCCAGATACCGGCCTCCACAGGGGTGTGGAGCTGGCGGATTCCTATGGTTCCCGCCATGTTTTCGTTTGTAAGTTCAAGTGAGTGAATTGCCCAGAGGTCCTCCACAATATAGATCACTCCGGAAAAGAGTTGCTGGCTCTTCCTTCGCGGTGTCACCCGTATTTTATCAATTACATATTCGCCCTGCGATGAAGAGCCGAGAAATGTAAAGCTGTAGTGAGAGAAGGCGTTGGGTGCCAGCGGTGATATGGCCACATCGGCAAGGACCGGCTGGTAGAAGCTTGCCTCGATGTAATCCATCGGGGATGCCTGACCCTGGCTCAGTTGTTCGCTGGAGTTGGAGGAGATGACGCGGTTTACGTATCTGTCGGGGGCATTGAATGTTATTATATTTACCGATTCCGCGAAGTAGTATTTGCCCTCTTTGATGTCGCCTGAGTTGGCTTCGATCTTCATCCTGCGCTTAAGCATTTCAGGAATCTTGTCGACGCTGCCGCCGCCCCGGATATAGACCTCAGCCTTGTACATCTTCACCTGTCTGAGGTGGAAAGGCGCCATTCCTATAGCCTTGCGCATGATGAAGTATGCAGGGTCTTTCCCTGATGCAGAGACCCTTACGGGAGGTATCTCGAAGAGCTGTTCGGTGAGGGTGATGTCAGAGACGATATCTTCCGCCGAAATTGAATACTGTCTCGAAACCGGAACGTAGCCAAGGAACTGGTAGTTTACAGTGTAGCTTCCCGGGGCAAGGGAGATCTCATACCAACCGTCATTGTTGGATGTTGTTCCCTGCCGCAGCTCAGTGATATAAACGGATGCTGCTGGCATTGGCGAACCGTTGCTGTCGGTGATCCTGCCCCTCAATACCTGAGCCTGTGCGATGAAGAGAGGCAAGAGCAGCAGGACTGTTGTGATCACTCTCCTGATACGCATCTTCAGTCTGTGTCTTCGGAATGTTCTTTCAATGAGCTGCCCGCGACGACTATCACGAATTCACCCCTTGGAGGCGTGTCTCTGAAGTGATCCGCCAGGGTGGCAAGGGTTCCGCGGAGTGTCTCCTCGAATTTCTTTGTGATCTCGCGGGAAACGGAGGCCCTGCGGTCACCTCCCAGCGCGGCTGACAGCTGCTCAAGGGTCTTGAGCACTCTGAAGGGCGATTCGTAGAAAATCATTGTTCTCTCCTCAGCAGCCAGGGCAGTAAGTCGCTTCTGCCTCCCCTTCTTTTGTGGCAGGAATCCCTCAAAGCAGAAGCGGTCTGACGGCAGCCCGGAGCAGACAAGCGCCGGAACGAATGCGGTGGGGCCGGGGAGCGATTCAACGGGTATTTCCCGCTCTATGCACCTGCGCACCAGCAGGAAACCAGGATCGGAGATACCAGGTGTGCCTGCATCGGAGACGAGGGCAGTCACAATGCCATTCTCAATGCCGTCACAGACAGCTTCGAGACTGCGGTGCTCATTGAACTTGTGATGGGAGCGGAGCGGGGCGCCTATTCCGTAATGAACAAGGAGAATTTTTGTAGTCCTGGTATCTTCGGCGAGGATCAGCCCGGCCGATTTAAGCACCTCCAGGGCACGGATGGTGATGTCACCAAGATTGCCGATGGGGGTGGGTACCAGGATAAGTTTAGACATGCAGACTGAATTTTCTCCGGACGACATCGACGAAGGAGGACTGTGCTGCAGGGTCAGAGCCCATTACAGTACTGTCATCGAGTATTCTCATTGCCTCGCCAAGGGAGGCGGAGGCATTGAGTCGTCTGATAGTGTCGCTGTATGCCAGTGTGTCGCCACTGAAGAGCTCGCGGATAAAGTAGAACCTGTCGTTTATTCCGATGGCAGCACCTATATCGGATATTGGCTTGCTGTGCATAGCCGTGGTGTTTACATCATCCTGCCTCGCCGGAGAGATAGTGTCTCCGAGTGTTCCGGACTGACTGAAGCGGTCTGCCAGTATCGGCTTTGAAGGCTCCTGGCTCTTATGGTTTCCTGCCGGATGCCGTGGTGCCGGGTCCTGAGCTGGTTCCTGTTGCGGTTTGGAGTCGGATACCGGGTCAGGTGCCAGGGCCGTTTCCCTGGTGGGGGCCGGTTCGGGT
>CAZHAI010000021.1:0-3665 GCA_964530645.1 uncultured Rikenella sp.
GAACGAGACCATCCGGGAGCCAACAGCTGAACCAAACACGTTGGCAGCATCATTCGCACCGAGAGTCCACCCAAGGAAAAGGCCGCTTGTCAGGAACAGAAAGATCATGATCAGAGCATTTGTCGTATGGCCATGGAGGCGAGAAGGTCAGCCGCATCCTGTGCGGCGTCAGAGATGTTCTCTATGTGATGGGTGATGTATCTTATATGAGCCTTTTCGGCCAGTGAGAGCTCATTCATCTCGTGGAACACCTTTTTCTTCATCTGGAAGGCTGCCTTGTCAGTCTCCCGCTCAAAGAAGTACACCCTTATAAGCTTATCCCTCACGAGATGAGGCTCACGGAAGAAAGCCCGGGCTGCAGGCATCACCTCCTCGGCGGCGTTGGATGAGACCTCCGTAAGTGAGATGAAGTCATGTGCCAGCGATGCTGGTATGTGGGGCATCTCAACGTAGAACTCGTTAAGGGATTGCTTTGCAGTGTCAATGATCTCGTCAAGCTGCCAGAGAAGCTTCACTATTTCACTGCGCTGCTGGGGCAGGATGGAGTGAACTATCATATCGTTCTCTATGCTTCGCTGAAGCCTGTCAGCCTTGCCTTCAAGATCATCAATCTTTGACAGGTGATTCTGGAAGGCGTTGCTGTCTCCGTTGACATATGCCTTGATGCCCTCCTTGAAAATCAGTATCCCGATCTCAATTGTATCAAAGAATTCATCGATCCTTATAGCGAGTTCCCTTGTTGTGCGGGTGAATAGCGACATCTGCGGGTCAGTGTTGGTCAGAACAAATATATTAAGAAAAGAAGTGTGGCACGTCGTGTCAGAAATCAATAATTTTTTCCACCCTGTGATTCCTGAGGTAGCCCTTGATGATGACCTGAATGTCACGGTTATCTGCTGCGGGTCTTATGCAGTCATGCACTGCCGTAAGCCCGAATCCGACATCGTTGATGCTGAAAAAGCCGAAGCCTGAATATTTACCGTTGACGATTTTGACAGCTGAGCGTTCCTCTTCGTTGCGTCCGTGGTCAATTATTAAGAAGTTTCTCTCCCTGAAGATGAACTCATCCAGTGCCATAAGTGCTCTCTCATTGTATGATTTCGGATCTTCGGCACCTGTGCAAGCCCCCCTGCAAAGGCCTACCTGGTGATGGAAGCAGGCTCCTCCGGTCTCATACATGCCGCATAGTTTCTGGCACAGGTTATGTCCGGTTATGATCTGTTCGAGCTTGCCGCGAGCCCTGTCACGGGAGGTAAAAAGAGCCAGAGGCACCTCTTCGTCGCTCGCATTTCTGTATGAAAACCTGATGTAGCCTTTTTCATCGGTGTCACTGTAGATGCCCCACCGGAATCCTGATCGCCGCTGCGCCCTGTTGAAACGGGGCTTTTTGCTTTTTATCTCAGCGGATTCAAGCAGCAGCGCAATCAGCTCGCTGCCGGTCCGCTCCCATGTTATGTCGGCGGTCATCGCACGCATCTCCATCTCCCTGACTGAGGTGTTGTTTGACAGGTGGGTGCTTATTCTCTGGCTAAGGTTTCGGCTTTTCCCTATGTATATTATATCACCCTCCTCATTGTGAAAGTAGTAGATTCCCGGATCCTCCGGAATATCCTTCAGCCTCTCCATGTCGAGGGAAGGATGCAGCTTTGCCGCTTTCCTGTTCCTGATAAGGCTTCCCGTCCTGAGAGCGTTGTCCTTTTCAATGAGCAGCTCAAGCAGCCTTACGGTGGCAAGGGCATCGCCGGCAGCCCGGTGTCTCCCGTTGATAGTAATCCCGAGATCCTTGCACAGGTTGCCCAGGCCATACGACTTGTGTCCGGGCAGGAGCTTTCTGCTCAGGGCAACAGTGTCAAGCATCGGCCGTGTGAAGTTGTAACCCAGCATGCTGAACTCCTGCCTTATGAATGAATAGTCAAACCTGGCATTGTGAGCCACAAAAATTTGTCCCTCAGTCAGTTTCACAATCCTTTTAGCCACCTCGTAGAATTTCGGGGCATCCTCAACCATTTCGTTTGTTATTCCCGTCAGGGAGGTGATGAAGTATGGTATATTACGTTCGGGATTGACGAGGGTGGAATACTCCTCAACGACCTGCTTACCGTCATGGATGAATACGGCAATCTCTGTTATCCTCTCGAGCCTGGCGCTTCCCCCTGTTGTCTCTATGTCGATGACAGCATACATCCCTTCAGGAAAGCGCTAAGATAATTACTTTTCAGGATGCGCCGGATTATTCATAATTTTGCGAAAAATGAAGTGATATGGAGTGTTTTGGCCGTTACTTCTTTCTTGACGGGAACATTCTGCCGGCAGAAGCCTTTGATGAGATTGCCGGCGGTGACATCGCCTTCTATGAGGTAATCAGAACCCGCAACGGCGTGCCTGTCTTTTTTGATGATCACATGAACCGTCTCAGAGAGGGCATCTCCACGAGGTATGACATGAATGAAGATATTGCAGGGGAGGTAAGGAACGGGTTGAATGCTCTTGTCAGCCACGAACTTCGCGATGAGATAAACGTGCGGGTGACTGTTACTTTTACCGGGCGTGATTATTCACTTCATATCTGCTATATACCCTCTTCCTATCCTTCAGCTTCGATGGTAAGTGATGGAGTGCCGCTGATACTTTATCATGCCGAGCGGCTTGACCCCGGTGTGAAGATGCTGAATAAAAGACTGCGTCTCTCTGTAAATGAGGAACTTGCAAGAAGGAAAGCCTATGAGGCCCTCCTGGTTAACCACGAAGGGCAGATCACCGAAGGCAGCCGGTCAAACATTTTCTTTGTAACGGGTGACGATGTCATTCACACTGCTCCTGACAGCATGGTTCTCTCAGGAATCACTCGCAGGTATGTGACGGAGATTATCAGGAGCGAAGGGATTCCGCTTGTGTATACGGCAGTGGGGGAGCACGGGATGAGCCGGTTCAGGTCGGCATTCCTCACCGGAACCTCACCAATGGTACTGGCTGTCCGGTCAGTTGAAAATCAGGTCTTTGATGTATCAGATCCTCTGATTGGAAAGCTCCGCGAGGTATATACCGCCGCAGTTGAAGAGAGCATCAGTGATTATCTGAAGAGTAAATAAGGAGAAAAAGCTTTATATTTGCATCAAAATCAATAACAATGGCCAGCATAAAAAGTCTCAAAAAGGATATCGACTATCTCTACTTCGAACTAATCTCCGACTGCTTCATGTTCACAAGCCTTCATGACGGGCCGAAGAGAACGGAAGTACAGAATCTCATCGAGGAAGCGGTGGCTGCCCGCAATGAAATGATTGACAGGGCAAATCACCCGGACGGAAAGGATAATCCGGCAATCGTGAAAGGTTATTATGCTGCTTTGCGCAAGGAGCTGTTTGAGCAGGTGGATGTCTATTTCGAGAGGCTGAGCACAATTTCGAAACAATAGTCAGTAGTCTTCAGCCGGCTGACCGGGAGGTAAGGCATAGATATACAATGCTTTATGGTCTACGACCAAAGGGTCGGCGGGGCGCTTCTTCTACAATTCTTTATCCCCTACGGGGAATCGCTTCGCGTTTCACATGCGATATTGTATACAAGGAATAAATCCACGGGGGTTTCGTGTATCACATGCGTTATTGTATACAACGAATAAATCCACGGGGGTTTCGTGTATCACATGCGTTATTGTATACAAC
>CAZHAI010000021.1:3765-13892 GCA_964530645.1 uncultured Rikenella sp.
TACAACGAATAAATCCACGGGGGTTTCGTGTATCACATGCGTTATTGTATACAACGAATAAATCCACGGGGGTTTCGTGTTTCAGATGAGTTATTGTGTACAACGAATAAAACCGTAGGGGTTGTGCGTAGCGCAATCAGCATTGTAGTGGTCAGGAGATTATTTTATTTCCGCATTTCTGACATTTGCCATCATCAGTCAGACCGGTGACACGTATTGAATATCCTGATCTGCGGATCACAACCCCGCCACATGACGGGCACCGGGTGTTACTGCCTCCATCCGTTCCCGGCATATTTCCCGTGTACACATAGTCAAGGTATTCTTCAGCTATCTCCCTGAGCTTAAGTATGGTCTCCGACGGGGTTGCGGGATCGCTCCTGCGATACATCGGAAAATACCGGCTGAGATGGAGAGGGACACCTTTCCCTGCATTAACGGCTATCCATTCCGCCTCCCGCCTCATTTCATCAGGTGAATCATTCAGTCCGGGCAGTATGAGGGTGGTAACCTCCAGGTGCCTCCCTGACCCGGCAATCACCTTTATCGCCTCCAGCACCGGCTCCAGGGTAGCGCCGGTAAACCTCCGGTAAAAGTCGTTGCTGAACGACTTCAGATCGATATTAAATGCATCAATCAACTTTGTCAGTTGCTTAAGCGGCTCAACCCTTATGTAACCGTTCGATACCAGAACGTTTTTTAACCCTTTGCCGGCTGCCAGCCTTGCACTTTCAGAAACGTATTCATACCATATCACCGGCTCATTATAGGTGTATGCGATACCCAGGTTCCCGTCCAGTTCTGCTGCCTGGGTGACAAGTTCCCCCGGATCAAGCCTCCGTGCCTCCCCGTAAGAGACATTCTGTGAGATGTGATAGTTCTGACAGAAATCGCATCTGAGGTTGCAGCCGTATGATCCCACCGAGAGAATTTTCGTTCCCGGGAAGAAGTGATAGAGCGGTTTCTTCTCTATCGGATCGAGCGCATATCCTGAAATGACGCCAGCAGTGATAAGCTCAATTTCACCGTCGCGGTTTTCCCTGACGCCGCAGATACCCTTCCCTCCGGGACGGATGAGACACATATGGGGGCAGAGCAGGCATCTTAGTGTTCCGTCATTGTTATGTTTCTCCCATAGTCTCATCTGCTTTGTCCTTTTGAACTTATAAATTTAATGTTATTTTTGTTTACCTCCGGCGCGGGATATATCCGGGGGTTGCTTCATAAAACTTTAAATCTAAACCTGACAAAATGAGTACCAGAAGAGACTTTTTAAAGAGATCAGCACTTGTTGCAGCCGCCATACCACTGGTTAACAGTGAAATGATTGCGGCTTCCAGGCCTTCGAAGAAGACCGGGCTGGCTCTCTATACAATACGTGACGCCATGCGTGAGAATTCTGTCGCAGCACTTGCAGCTGCCGGGGAGATCGGTTATGACTGGGTGGAAGCCGCAGATCACGGAGACGGCAAGTTCTACGGTCTGAAGCCGAAGGAGTTCGGAAAGCTCGTAAAAAAAAGCGGAATGGCACCAATAAGCTCGCACAGTGCTCTCAGGCAGGGTAATTATGAACAAATGATTGATGATGCGGCAGAGGCTGGGATGCAGTATATAATGCTGCCTTCGTTGCCGGACGAGTGGAGTGGCTCTATTGACGGCTACCAGCGGGCAGCCGACTTCTTCAACAAGGCTGGCGAACGCTGTAAAAAGGCAGGCATCAGGTTTGGGTTCCACAATCATCAGGTGGAGTTCCTGGAGATAAACGGACGTGTGCCTTATGATATTCTGCTCGAACTGACTGATCCAAAGCTGGTGACCTTCGAGATTGACCTTGCATGGATTACCGCTGCAGGGAAGGACCCGGTTGCTTATTTCAGGAAGTATCCCGGCAGATTCGAGGTGTGGCATCTTAAGGATCTCACTCCGGAGAAGCAGGATGCCACCCTGGGCGAAGGAATAATCGATTTCAAACCCATCCTTGCCGAGACACGTACCGCAGGTATGAAATACTGGTTCCTCGAACAGGATCATTGCCGGACCCATACGCCGATGGAGAGCATAAAAATCAGCCGCGATTATTATCTGAAAAAGTTACTGAAGTAATCCCTACAGGGCTGTAATAACTGATCCGTTCCGGGAAGAGGATACTGCGCTCTCAAGGAATTTCATTCCCCTGACGCCTTCATTTATCCCCGGGTAATCTGCCAGGACATCCGGATCATGTCCTTCTTGCAGTGCCGTAATATGCATCATGAAATTCCTGTAGAGGTTGGCGAACGCTTCGATGAATCCTTCGGGATGCCCTGCCGGGATCCTGGTATGCATTGCTGCAGCCCTGCCTGATCCCAAAAAGGAAGTCCCGGTGCGGACAAGCTGTACAGGGGCATCCGGCCAGAGCAGGGTGAGGGTGTTGGGTTCCATCTGTCTCCAGATTAAACCGCCCTTCTCCCCGTAAATTCTGATTGAGAGGTTGTTCTCCTCGCCCGTTGCAACCTGGCTTGCAAGCAATGTACCGCTCATGCCGTTGCCGAAAAGAAGTGAGACGGTGCCGTCATCATCGAGTAATCGTCCCGGTACCACTGACCTCAGGTTGGCTGAAAGAGCCGTCACCTCCATTCCCGTCACATATTCAGCCAGGTTGAATGCATGCGTCCCGATATCCGCCATAGCACCCGCGATGCCTGCCCTTGAAGGATCCGATCTCCATGCGGCCTGCCTGTTGTCAGTATTCTCAAGTGGAGTTGCAAGCCATCCCTGCAGGTACTCAACAATCACCTTTCTTACCTCACCAAGTTCACCTCCCAGTACCATCCCGCGAGCCTGCTTGACCATGGGATAACCGGTGTAGTTATGGGTCAGGCAGAAAAGACGGCCGGTACGTTCAACGGTCTCCTGCAGGTCTGTCGCTTCTGCAACACTGATGCACAGGGGCTTGTCGCAGACGACGTGAAAACCTGCCTCAAGGGCCATCTTTGCCGGGCCGTAATGGAGGTGGTTGGGAGTGACAACAGAGATAAAATGTGGCCTGACGTCGTCCGGCAGTGCACTCTCCCGGCTTATCATCTCCTGCCATGTGTCATAGATCCGCGCCGATTGAAGACCTTCCATTCTGCCGGTAGAGGATGAAACGACAGGGTCACTGCTGAAGGCCCCGCAGACCAGTTCGGCAAGACCGTCGAGGCGTGCCGCCATCCGATGAACCGGTCCTATCAGGGAACCTTCGCCACCGCCTGCCATTCCCATTCTGAGCTTCATGATCACGCTCCGGATTCAGGTTTATTTTCTCCGATTACATCAATGTTATTATGCTTGCAGAACTCCTCCACAGCCCCAATCACCGTGGCTGTATGCTCAGGGTAATAGGTGCCGAGCCTGAGGCTGATGCTGCCGCTGGTGGTGCGGAACACAATTGTCAGTGGTTTGAATTCCACGGCCTTGAGTGTGGCGGTGGTTAAAATCGCCGGAGGCCTGTAGAACTCCTGTCGCAGAATGATCCTGTCCTCGCCGACAGTGATGTATCGCCGGGTGTAACCAAGTCCCGAAGCAATCATCCACATTCCGAAGAGCAGGAGGAAGGCGGTTGCTATCCATGCTGATCCTGTTGATGATACCGTACCCCTTATGCTGTACATATACCAGACTGATACTGCAAGGCATGCAACACCGAACATTATTCTGAGAATCTTTCCCGGTTTGTTATCCTCATGCAGATCTATGTTGTATCTTGTCTCTGCCATATCTTTTTCGCCTGATGCAATTTACATATTTTTGGGCAGGGATGATGAGATTTTAAAGAGCGCCGGGTTTTATTTTCCCGATGAATTATTTACTTTTAAGGTTTGTATAGAACTTTTAACCACCTGTAATATGAAAGAGGACAAAAGAACAATCACAAGGCGGTCATTTGTAGGCACTACGGGTGCCGCAATAGCCGGTCTTACCATTCTGCCATCCAATGTTGTCAGCGGTCTTGGCCACCGCGCCCCCAGCGATAAGCTGAACATTGCGGGCATAGGTATCGGCGGTGTTGGCGCCACAAACATCAGGAACGTGGCAGCGTCAGAAAACATAGTGGCGCTCTGTGATGTTGACTGGAGTTATTCAAAGAGGGTCTTTGATGCATATCCTGCAGCGAAGAAATTCTGGGACTTCAGGAAGATGTATGATGAGATGGGCAAATCAATTGATGCAGTGATTATTGCAACTGCGGACCACACTCATGCTCTCTCTGCCGCACAGGCAATGACTCTCGGCAAGCATGTTTACCTGCAGAAGCCGCTCACACACAGCGTTTATGAATCGAGACTTCTGACGAAGCTGGCCGCGAAGCACAAGGTTGCCACATCGATGGGCAACCAGGGCAGCTCCGGCGAGGGTGTCAACCTGATCATCGAGTGGATACAGAACGGTGAGATTGGAGAGGTGAGGAAGGTCGAGACCTTCACTGACAGGCCAATATGGCCACAGGGTCTGAACCGTCCGGCAAAGGGCGAATGGGTGCCTGACGGCCTCAACTGGGACCTCTTCATTGGACCGGCGCCGATGCGTCCTTTCCACAGTATCTACACACCCTGGAACTGGAGGGGATGGTGGGATTTCGGGACAGGTGCGCTTGGCGATATGGCATGCCATATTCTCCATCCTGTCTTCAAGGGACTGAAACTGAATTACCCAACCAAAGCAGAGGGCAATTCAACACTTCTTCTCACTGACTGCGCCCCGAATGCACAGTCCGTCAAGCTTGTATTCCCCGAGAGACCCACACCAAAAGGCTCAAAGGTCAAGTATCCCGAGGTTGAAGTTACATGGACCGATGGCGGTATCCTGCCAATGAAACCGAAGGGGTGGCCGGCCGGCAAGGCGTATGACCCTGATGGCGGCTGTATCTTCCATGGCTCCAAGGACACACTTATATGCGGATGCTACGGTCGCGATCCATGGCTGCTTTCAGGTCGCGTTCCCAATGCACCTAAAACCGAGCGTCGTGTGACCACAAACCACGAGCTGGACTGGGTGAGGGCATCCAAGGAGTTACCCGAAGACAGGAAAATGACAAAGTCCGACTTCTCAGAGGCAGGACCATTCAATGAGATGGTCGTTATGGGCGTGCTTGCAGTAAGACTGCAGGGACTGAACAAAACCCTCGAATGGGATGGTCAGAAAATGGAGTTTACCAATATCAATGACGAAGAGACAATAAAGATCTGCGTTGAGGATCATTTCAGCATCACCGACGGTCACCCGACCTTCGACAGGAAGTATACCGACCCGATCAATGCGAAGCAGTTTGCGGCAGAGATGATTAAGCACAACTACCGCAGCGGCTGGTCGCTTCCCGAAATGCCCGCATAAATTGTAACATTAACAAATACTTAAAAATTAACATCTTATGAAACTGATCAAAACTATGTTTGTAATTCTTCTGGCTGCCTCTTTCGTCTCCTGCGGGCCAGGCAAGGAGAAAAAGGGTGCTGAAAAGAAAACCACTGAAGCCGAAGTCTGGACCTTCCTCTTTGACGGATCAACCACACAAGGCTGGCGTAACTATAACAAGACAGCCTTCCCTGAACAGGGATGGGAGATCGTTGACGGTACGTTGCACTGCATGGGTTCAGGCAGAGGCGAAGCCGGTGGTGGCGGCGGCGATATCATTTATGATAAGAAGTTCTCCAACTTTCACCTGAAGCTTGAGTGGAAGATATCTGAAGGCGGTAACAGCGGCATATTTTATCTTGCCCAGGAAGTTCCGGAATGGGAGATATACAGGACAGCCCCTGAGATGCAGGTGCTTGATAATGAAAAACATCCCGATGCCCAGGCAGGAAAGGATGGCAACCGCCAGGCAGGTTCGCTATATGACCTGATTCCGGCTGTGCCGCAGAATGCAAAACCGGCAGGCGAATGGAACACAGCGGAGATTAAGGTTTACAAGGGAACTGTATGGCATATCCAGAACGGCGAAACCGTGCTTGAGTATCACCTCTGGACACCGGAATGGAATACTCTTGTTGCAGGCAGCAAGTTCCCGGGTCTCAACCCGAACTGGGCCAATGTTGCTGCAGAGGGCTTTATAGGTGTTCAGGACCATGGCGATGATGTCTGGTACAGGAATATCCAGATCAGGGAATTATAATCCATTCGTAATACCGGGTATTCCGGCTTACATGAACGTGGCGGCAGGTCTGAGACCTGCCGTTACGCTGTAATATAACAGATATCCGGTTACAGGGAGGGATTGCCCTTTAATCCGATCTCCTCCGCCACCTCCCGCATGCCCATTATGGTGTCTGAGATGAGATCATTAAGATCGGTGCCAAGCATTGCAGCTCCCTTTTCTATCACGCTGCGGTCAACCCCGGCAGCAAACCTCCTGTCAGTCCATTTCTTGCGAACTGACCTGGCCTCCATGTCCAGAACACTGCGCGAGGGTCTCACAAGCGCGCTGGTCGTAACAAGTCCTGTCAGTTCATCGATGGCGAACAGTGTCTTCTCAAGACTGGTCTGAGGTTCGGTATCAGAGCAGATACCGTAGCCGTGACTTATAACTGCCCGGATATACTCTTCCGGCCACCCCTCATCACGCAGAATTTTTTCAGTCATAGTGCAGTGCTGCTCGGGGTACATCTCATAATCGAGGTCATGAATCAACCCGATAACACCCCAGACCTCTTCATCCTCACCATGTTTCCGTGCCATGTACCTCATTACCGCCTCCACCGACAATGCGTGTTTGTACAGGCTGTCAGACTTGTTATACCTGAGGAACAGTTCGAGTGCCTCTGCGCGGGTTGGTATGACGTTTTTCATAATGTGTTACAGCTTCACAATTCTAAGGTTAAAGGTTTTGGATCCCTGGGTGATGCGGAGAGTGTACACCCCTGCGGAGAGGTGACGGCACTGGAAGGGTATCCTGTTTGTGCCCGGAGCGAGTTCAGCATCGGACTGCATCACGATCCTTCCTCCCGAATCAAAGAGCTCCAGTTTCGTAAGGTCGCTTCCTTCATAATCAAGTTCAAGGGTGAAGCTCTCCCTGAACGGGTTGGGGTGTACAGTAACATTTGCCTCCTCTAATTCAGTCCCGGTACCTGAGAGAACGAAGGAGACCATTGCTGTGTCATTGCCTGCATAGCCGTCCTCGGGCAGGCGGTTGAAAATATAAATCCTGTTGAGTATGTCCTTCTGAAGGCTTATTTCATGAGAGAAGGCCACGTCAATAGTGTCTCCCGGATCTATTTTCCTGTAGAAGGTTTCATTGACCGGATCACTGTCGTTTAACTTATAGGCCAGGGGGAAGCTGGTTATAGCGTTTCTTCCGAAGTTAATCACCCTGCCTTTCACTGTAACATCAGTGAGCAGTGTAGTGACCTGAGGGGTGTACACCGAATCTATGTGCAGGTCAGATTCAATGAAGGACAGGTCCGGGAATGTCACCTGGTCAAGCCAGGCCGCGTCCATGCCACCTGAAAGTGAGACATCCCTGCTGTACGCCCATTCGAGAAGATGAATCCCCGGCTTGAGCACTTTTTTCCTCAACGCCCACGGGGTGTCACCGGATATCTGCATGTCAATCACACTGTCAACCCTGAAGGTGAGCTGGTCATAGATCGGTTCCGATGAGACCCTGACATAGAAGGAGAGGGTATCGGCAACAGGGGTATTGACGTAGATTGCAAGGACTGATTCCGTCTTGTCAGGGATAGGTGCAGACCTTGCCGAATGGACATTTTCATATGATGTTGCGGAGGTGATAATCCATGGATAATCACCCTTCAGTATCCACGGGAAGACATCGAACCGGTTGAATTCCCACGTCTCCCGTGTCTTGCCGGTTGAAATTGACCACCTGCCCGTTGTTTGATATTGTCCGCATACGAAGCTGACATCAAACGGGATTACCCTTCCTGATCCGGCAAGAAGTGAGATGGCTGTTTCGAAGAAGATGTCCTTCTCCTCTCCGGGAAGAATGGTTCCGGTTACAAGCTGTGACTCAGCCAGCACGAGCCATGTCCCGGCAGGAGTGACTTTCACTGTGCCACTGGCAGCAGATGAACCTTCATTTCTTACACGGACCTTCAGATGGAGATTTTCTCCGGGTTCGGGAAGGAAATTCGAATTCCCGGCGGAGGAGTCATCATGTACCGCGGAGACAATTTTAAGCACGGGAGCGTGAAGAGTCATATCAATACCGTACCGGTACTCATTGCTGTTGTCTTTCAGGATCAGCAGGAGAGATGCCAACTCGCCGTCCTCAACCCTGTCAGAGACCGTAAAGGTGAACTTTCCGGCGATGGTTCGTGATTCACCCGGTTTGAGAACGCCAAGCGCAGCGGTGTCGGCAACTACGGTTATCATTCCGGAAGCGACTGCTATCTTTGCGGTCAGGCCGGAGGTGCTGACCTGCCCGATGTTCTTCACAGTAACCTTGAGGTTAATGTCCTCCCCGTAATCGGGAACTCCGTCTCCGTTGCCTTCAGAGTCATCCAGCACTATGTTCCCCGCTGTCAAAAAGGGACCGGTGACATTTCCGAAGTGAATGGTTTTATAAAACGGCAGCATATTTTGTCCTGTGACAACAAGCAGGCAGGAGTCTTTCACACCTGCAGGAATTGTAAGGGAGACGTTGCCGGAGGGACTTACGTGGCTGGCATCCCAGAGTGTATCAAAGTCAGAAAGTGCTGCATAGGCAAACGGCTTCGCGAAGAAACTGAGTGAAGTCAGTTCAACGGGGACCCTGTCTGGTAGTTCTATCCCGAACGTATCCGGTCGGCCTATCATGGGAGAGAGTGAAGGATCACCCAGCAGGATATACGTCTCCCAGTAATACTTCTTTCGCGGACTGGTACTTGCCGATACCGACATATTACCAGAAAAATTTATCTGGCCCATTGTGTGGAACCATTCTCCCGGAGGCTCATTATGTGTGTGAAACATCCTGTCGAATGCGCCTGCCCCTGTAGATTCAAATGTGACATCAGGTCCGGGTGTCCCCGGCCCCACGGACCAGAAGAAGTCGTCACTCCAGTATGAGTCGTTCGTGCAGCCGATAAACCCTATTGCTCCCTTCTCCGGTGTTGCCACCATTGTGGTTCCGAAGCAGGAGGCGACATTAATCTGGGCGGTACGGCAGGCATTTGCAATTATCAGGGGATATTCATTCACATTGACCAGGTCCTTGACGAGTGCTGACTTGAATACCGGATCACTAAACCCTGTCGCCTCTCCGTGACCTGTATAGTTCAGGAAGCTGAGACCCTGGTTGAAGACCATTTTCAGCGAGTCATCCTTCTGTGGTGCATCCGGATAGAGCCATCTGAAGGCAGTCAGTGAGGTGTCCTGTCCCAGGTAGTTATTGTACAGGTAAGATATCTGGCCGTTCATGTACAGCTCGAACCCCGGGGCGTTGCCGGCAGTTGCTGCGGCCGCGGACCAGAAATTGTTTTCCGCCCCGTAGCTGTATTTTTCATAATCGATAATCTTCTTTACAATGCCCTTCATCTGGGTGGTGTCACTTGCAGGCAGCCTTCCGATGAAGAGTTCCGGAATATAATCGCCATCCCCGTCAAATTCACCGTAATAGAGGTCGGAGACATTCAATGTTCCGCGTGAAGTGGGTATAATCGAGGGATCGCCTGCAATCAGAAGGTAATTTACAGGCACCCCCCGGGCCAAAAGGTCAAAATATACGGCGGACACTTTTCTTTTCAGATCTTTGTAGACTGTGTCTGCCGGTCCCGGACCCTTGAAGATCACTGTTGTCTCTATGCCTTTAAGCATCTTCCACCTTATCAGCGGAGCCAGGTGCTTTTTGAAGACAGAATCCGTGACAATAATCATATGTACCGGCCGGTCAGTGTAACCGGGTACGTAGGAATCCGAAGCGTAACCACCCTTATTGAACTCCAGGACGCCATCCTCTTCTCCCTTGGTGAGGGAGGGTTCGAACTTTATCCCGAGATTCATTGATGTTATAAGGTCAACATACTTTCCCTTCGGGTTGTAGAAGGCAGGATAGACTGCTATGTTTGCCAGTTTCCGGCCTCTGAAGATTCCTGCGTGTGTGATCCTGACTGTGTCATGCATCAGGACATCACCGGCCTCGTATACCTTCCTGTCCTTGACAGTAACTC
>CAZHAI010000022.1:0-13728 GCA_964530645.1 uncultured Rikenella sp.
ACCGGCACCAGGAGGAGCAGGTAAAGCATGTCAGGCTGTGCAAATCTGAATGTATCCATAACCGCTCTACGACATGTTTTTCATGAACAGATACCTTAACAGCAACTCCAGCATAAGCAGCAGGGCGGCAGCCATTGCCCACGGCATGAATGTCTCCTCACGCTTGCTGTGCTCCCTCGTCTCTATTTTCGACTTTTCAAGCTTGTCTATCTCAGCGTATACTTTTTGCAGGCTGGTGTTGTCAACGGCCCTGAAATACTGTCCGCCTGTCATCTCCGCTATCCTCTTCAGCAGTGCCTCGTCAATCTCCACCTGCATCTTCTGGTACCTCATACCGAACGGTGTCTGCACAGGATAATCGGCATACCCCATGCTGCCTACACCTACAGTATACACCCTGATTCCAAATGTTTTGGCTATCTCCGAGGCGGTTACAGGATCAATTGACCCCATGTTGTTGACACCGTCGGTCAGAAGGATGATCACCTTGCTGATTGCATCCGAATCCTTGATCCTGTTGATTGCTGTGGCGAGTCCCACCCCGATTGCAGTGCCGTCCTCGATGATGCCGCTTTTAATCTCCCTCAGCAGGTTGATGAGCACGGCATGGTCAGTTGTAAGCGGGCACTGGGTGAAGCTCTCTCCGCTGAAGACCGTAAGGCCTATCCGGTCATAGGGCCTGTCGCTGATGAACTCCGTCGCTACGTTCTTGGAAGCCTCCAGCCTGTCAGGATTGAAGTCGCGTGCAAGCATCGAACCCGAAACATCAATCGCCAGGATAATGTCAATTCCCTCTGTTGTTGAGCTCTGCCACTTGTCAACATTCTGCGGCCTTGCGATCACAATTATAACCAGTGCGACGGCTGCCAGCCTGAGAGCGAAGAGCATATGCCTGAGGTAATGGCGGAAGGTCTTTCTTCCCCCGTCAAGGAATGTGGCAGTGGAAAGTTTCACAGGTGCATTGGCCTTTCCCTGACGGTAAACATAATAAGCCACCAGTAGAGGAATGACAAGCAGGAACCAGAGGAACCACCCGTTTTCGAACGCTGTATTATTCATGCTGCCCTCCTTTCTCCTTTTCCTCAGTTGGTTTGTCAGGCTCCCTGGTTTCTTCTACGAACCTGACAGCGTTGCCGTAATTAATATCGTGCGACGTGTCGTCGGGCACATATTTGGCAAACTTGACCATGTCAGAGAGCGACAGTATCTCTTTCACAAGCGCCATCTGACCCGAGGTCGTGACAGCCGCCTTATGCAGCATTCTGACTGTCTCATCGGTTGTCAGCTCCGGGGAACTGATCCCGTAACGGTTGTCGATATACCTTCTGAGTATGTCAGAGAGCCTTGAGTAGTATTCCTTGATCTCACCCTTCTGCCACAACCCGGCTGATTTAAGCTCCTGCAGGTCACGGAGGGCAATCACATGTGCCGGCTCGGGCGGCGGGACAGGCCTGACGAATTTCTTCAGAGGATTTCTCGGGAGGAACCTTGCAAGCAGGTATATCACCACAGCAGCTATAAGTGCTATAACAAGCCACGGAAGAATCTCAGAGAAGGTCACGGGAGCACTTCTCGGAGGGACGATATCAAAGACCACGTCGGTGGTGTCCTGCGGAGTCACTTCAGGCCTGAAAACCCTCAGCAATGAGTAATCCGAATAATAGCGTATGAGGCTGTCACCTGAAATCCGCTCGGCAAAAAACGGAGGTATGGTATAAGACCCTGAATCAAATGATGTTATAAGATACCTGTCTGTAAGCTTCATAGCGCCGTCCGGCAGAATCACCGTATCACGCGGGCTTCTCTGAAGTATTACAATCTTTCCGGCAAGGGTGTCGGTGACGCTGCTCATCTCAGCAGTCACGCCGGCGGGTATTGCTGCTGTAACAGTGAATCCTGTTTGGTCGCCGATCAGAATGGAGGAGGTGTCAGGAGCCGATGTAATCCTTATATCCTGGGCCTGCAGGGCAAGAGCCAGCAACAATCCAACAGCAGTCGTTATGAAATGCCTTCCCATGATTCTACCTGTGCCTGAATAGTGATATCAGCGGTTTGATATAGTCTTCACCCGTATTTATTGAGGCCACATCAACCCCGCAGTTTATGAAGGTGTTTGTAACTGTCTCGTCATGCTTTGCCGCCCGCGACGCATACTCTTTCCTGACGGCAGCAGAGGAGGTGTCAATCCAGAACTCCCTGCCAGACTCCGGGTCAATCACCTTCATGAAGCCGACGTCAGGCAGTTCCTTTTCCCGCCTGTCGCTGATCCGGAGAGCCACCACGTCATGCTTCCCTGAGGCAATTCGGAGAGCTTCAGTAAATGAAGGAGCCATGAAGTCCGAAAGGATAAAGGTTGTGCAGCGTTTCCTGATTATGTTTGTTAGATACTTAAGTGGTTCGGACAGTGATGTTCCCGTTCCCGCTGACTCGTAACTGAGCATCTCCCTGATGATCCTCAGCATGTGACTCCTCCCTTTCTTGGGCGGTATGTATTTCTCTACCCTGTCAGAGAAGAGAATCAGTCCTACTTTGTCATTGTTGGCGATAACTGAATAAGCAAGAACTGCTGCTATTTCGGTCATCATCTCCCGTTTTGTGGATGCCACGGTTCCAAAGTCGCCCGAACGGCTCACATCGACGAGCAGCATTACAGTCAGTTCCCTCTCCTCCTCAAAAATCTTGACATACGGATGGCCGAAGCGTGCGGTAACGTTCCAGTCGATGCTGCGTATGTCATCCCCAAACTGATACTCACGAACTTCACTGAAGGCCATACCTCTCCCCCGGAATGCGCTGTGGTACTGCCCTGCAAAGATCTGTTGGGTCAGGCCCCTCGACCTGATCTCTATCTTTCTTACCTTCTTCAGCAGCTCTGTTGTTTCCATCTCATTACAAATGCCGGAAAAGACTATGAGTGATCGTAAAAAACCAGTCGTCGCGCTTCACACTGACTTCTACCACGTTCCATCCTGACCTGTAGGTCCACCGGTTGAGCCCGGATGGCTCGTATTTTTCATTCAGTTCCCTGATCCCTGCATCGTATCCGTTGATACCGTAAGTAATTCTCACCCCGTTGCAACGGCCGGTATCGTCAAGGAAAATCAACCAGGTCTCGTTGTCGTCAACAGAGTGGTACTTCAGATATCTGAATAACTCGTTACGCACCGTGTTGTCAGGGGCCAGACCCGGGTAATCCCTTGTCATGATGCCCCGGATATTCTTCTCTGACAAGCCGATGAATTCCTGTGCCTTTGCAGGCACTAACAGGATAAGGATGATTAGTGAGAGCAGCAACCGTTTCATCTGCTACGGAACCTCCACCGTGTTAAGAATCTCTGTAATTATCTGATCCTGTGTGATATTCTCAGCCTCGGCCTCATATGTCAGACCGATGCGGTGACGCAGCACGTCAGCACACAGCGAGCGCACATCTTCCGGCACCACGAATCCCCTGCGCCTGATGAAGGCATATGCCTTGGAAGCCATTGCCAGGCTGATACCGGCCCTTGGCGAGGCGCCATAGGCAATCAGCGGGGTGAACTTCGCAAGGCCGAACTTCTCAGGCTGGCGCGTTGCAAAGACAATATCAAGTATGTAGTTTTCGATCTTCTCATCAAGATATACCTCCTTTACCACGCTCCTGGCCCTAATTATGTCTTCAGGTTTCAGGATGGTTCTGGCTGTTGGAAACTCGTTTGCAAGGTTCTCACGGATTATCATGCGTTCTTCCTCCTTCTCAGGGTAGGTTATTACAACCTTGAGCATGAACCTGTCAACCTGTGCCTCGGGAAGAGGATAGGTTCCCTCCTGTTCAATCGGGTTCTGAGTTGCCAGGACCATGAATGGTTCATCGAGCCTGTAGGTGCTGTCACCTATTGTCACCTGTCTCTCCTGCATGGCCTCCAGCAGAGCGCTCTGCACCTTTGCAGGCGAACGGTTGATCTCATCGGCAAGGATGAAGTTGGCGAATACAGGCCCCTTGCGCACCACGAACTCTTCCCTCTTCTGGCTGTAGATCATTGTCCCGATGAGGTCAGCCGGTAAAAGGTCCGGAGTGAACTGGATCCTGCTGAACTTCGTGTCAATAATCGATGCAAGGGTCTTGATTGCAAGTGTTTTTGCAAGGCCCGGAACGCCCTCGAGCAGGATATGCCCGTTAGAAAGCAGTCCTATGAGCAGCGAATCGGTGAGATGACGCTGTCCCACAATCACTTTGTTGATCTCCTGCCTGACAAGGTCAACGAAGGCACTCTCCTTTTCGATCTTCTCATTCAGGAGCCGGATGTCGGTTGTGTGTTCCATATAGTGTTACATTGTTTTTCGTGCTTTGAAAAGCTTCGCAAAGATCATTTCTGATATTAAAAAACCTTGTTAAATGTTGTTAAAGATGTGTTAAAGCTCCTTCCTGAACCCGGAGTGACTGAAGAGCCTGACCATGATTGTCAGCACCAGCGGTATCAGAGCCGGGTTTATTCCCTGGCCGGCAATAAGCGATACCGGTAACCAGAGGGCTGAGATTACCAGCGTCAGTCGACTCAATTTCACGACTTTACAGCGGGTGAACAGCATAACGAACAATACCGGTATGAGGATGTTTATCCCGAGGAAAAGAAGGTTCAGATGGAGGGCATCGTGCTCTGAGAAGATATTGGTGAAAACCAGTACCAGGGCAATGACAGAGTAGACTAAGTAGAGAACGAAGTCTGTTGCTTTCTCAAGTCCGGGCTTTTTGAAGACGAAAGTTACAAGAACCACAAAGATGAACAGCAGCCAGAGTACTGTCTGCGGCATCCATCTCTTTGCCCCGCCGGATGGTGCGATGTCAACCACTGTCTCCACGGGGCCGGCCAGCGGCTCCTGAGCTCCGTCATGAATGATCTTTGAGTCTGCAAAATTGTCCCTTAGGAAAATGGGCAGGAACATCTCTTCAGACACAGAAGCTTTCTGGTCCGACTGCAGTCCGAGCAGCATGTCAGCACCGAAATCGAGCCACGGCAGTACCTTCTGATGCGGGTCAACAAGCTGCCTGAAGCTCTTAAGTTTGTCTTTCTCAGGCAGTAATACCGTATCAGTTGCCGCATCTGTCACTATATCGCGCACCCTTGTTGCACAGTTGTCAAAAAAGAAATCATACCTGTATTTGACATTTTCGGGCTTTAGGTTCTCATTTATAAGGGTGAACAGCCGGTCTTTTTCAGCAGTTGTAAGGTTCAGCTTCTGCGACCAGACTGACCGCCCCTCAGAGACATACTCCTGCAGGAATCTTTCATAAGGATAGGCTCCCAGCATGTAGTCGAGCCTGCCCTTGGCAAACCGATAGACGAAGTTAGGTGTTGAGAAATCAAAAATCCCCCAGTTGTAAGCCATGTCAAAGTCAGTGCCTCGAATGACAATTCTGATGGCAGTATGGCCATAGACTGAATAGCTTGCATTACCGGGTGCGCAGGTGATCATATAGACGTCTGCGCTGTCTGCCTGTTGCGCATTCATACACATTGAAAGCAGCATTGCAAGGAAGAAGGTCAGAATTATTGATTTTTTCATTTTCTTGACTTATTGAATTCTCTCACTTATAATTATCGGGTTCAGTTCCTCTGCCTGTCAGGATCATCGGCCCAGGCAGAAGCAGCCCTTACGGCTCTTTGCCATCCGCGCACCAGGGATTCCCTGACTGCCGGATTCATCTGCGGCGTAAACAGACGGTCAGCCTTCCATTGTCTCTTTACCTCATCGACACCGGTCCAGAACCCTGTTGCAAGTCCTGCCAGGAATGCAGCTCCGAGGGCAGTGGTCTCCGTTATCCCCGGTCTTACAACACCGGCCTGCAGAAGGTCTGCCTGAAACTGCATCAGGCTGTCATTTACGGTGGCGCCTCCGTCTACCCTTAATTCACTAATATCCAAGCCTGAATCGCGTTTCATCGCAAGCAGTACATCAAGTGTCTGATAGGCGATACTGTCAAGTGCAGCCCTTGCGATATGTGCAGCTGTGGCTCCCCGGGTGAGGCCCGTGATTGTGCCCCGCGCATGCTGATTCCAGTGCGGCGCTCCCAGGCCGGCAAATGCAGGTACAAAGTAGACTCCGTCGACTGATGATGCCTGTGAGGCCAGTTCCTCAACATCCGAAGAATGCCGGATAATACCCAGACCGTCGCGCAGCCACTGCACCACCGCACCCCCGATAAAAATGCTACCTTCAAGAGCATAGACGGTTTCATCACCTAACTTCCAGGCAATTGTGGTCAGCAGCCTGTTCTTTGACTCCATCGGTATGTTCCCCGTGTTCATCATCATGAAACAACCCGTGCCATAAGTGTTTTTAACCATGCCTTTATCCACACACATCTGCCCGAAAAGCGCCGCCTGCTGATCGCCTGCAATACCTGCAATTGGAATTTGCGAAGTAAAAGTGCCGGTTGTAAGACCGTAAATCTCGCTGGATGAGCGCACTTCAGGCAGTATCGATTCCGGGATTTCGAAGAGCCTGAGCAGATCCGAATCCCAATTCAGAGTGTGAATATTGAAAAGCATTGTGCGTGAAGCATTCGAAATATCAGTAGCGTGGAGTTTCCCGCCGGTCAGGTTCCACAACAGCCATGAATCGACTGTACCGAATGCCAGCTCACCCCTTTCAGCCGAAGCCCGGGCATCTGCAACATTATCAAGAATCCACTTTATCTTGGTGGCTGAGAAGTAGGCGTCGATTATCAGACCTGTTTTGGAGGTGACAGTGGCGCCAAGCCCATTCTCCTGCAACCTGTCACAGTACTCTGCCGTCCGCCTGTCCTGCCAGACTATCGCGTTGCATACCGGCCTCCCGGTTTTCCTGTTCCATACTACTGTCGTCTCCCTCTGGTTGGTAATGCCTATTCCGGCAATGTCCGCACTATCGGCACCAGCCCTGCTAAGTACCTCGACAGCAACACCAACCTGTGTTGACCATATCTCCTCAGGGTCATGCTCAACCCATCCCGGTCTGGGAAAAATCTGGGTGAACTCCTTCCGGGCAACAGCAACAGGTACGCCGCTCCTGCTGAATAGTATTGCTCTTGAGCTTGTTGTCCCCTGGTCCAGGGAGAGGATATAACGGTTCTTCATCTCGAACTGCTGCTTTTCCTGTTGAAAATATGACATCTAAAGTAGTAATTTTTGTATTGCCGTAACGATATCGTTTCCTCCGGTAAGGATGTGCTTTTGCACCTCATTAATTGCCGGGAATGATTTTAAACTGTAAATTTGAGTATTACAAAATCCGGCAGAAAATGGGACACAGATATGTTATCACTATCGGCAGGCAGCTTGGCAGCGGAGGGCGGGAGATCGGACAGAAGCTCTCCTCCCGGCTTGGGATTGCCTTCTACGACAAGGAACTGATACGGATTGCATCGCAGCAGAGCGGCCTGAAGGAGGAGTTCTTCGAAAGAGTGGATGAGCAGAAGCATTTCAGCCTGTTCCCTGGCATCCTCGGCCTGCGAAACTCCATGAATGACGATTTCTTTTCGAATTACTATCTCAGCAATGAATCACTCTTCCGCATCCAGAGTGAGGTAATAAGAAAACTTTCCGTCGAAGGATCATGCATCTTTGTGGGCCGCTGTGCCGACTATGTATTGAAGGATGAAAAGGACTGCCTCAATCTGTTCATAAGCGCAGACATGCACGACCGTATCAGGAGGATTTCAGCCAGCCATAAGATTACAGAAGGAAAGGCAAAGGAGATGATCGAACGTACCGACAAGGGCCGTTCAGGATATTATCATTACTTCAGTGGCAAGACATGGGGTGCAGCGGAATCATATCACCTGTGCATCAACTCTTCCCTGCTGGGGTTGGATGAAACAGTGAGGCTCATCGGCCAGGTGGCCGAATCACGCTTTGGCCTTACACGGGATACTGACTGAAAATCAGACCGCCTTGTCTGCCGGTCCTATTCCTTTGCAGCGCAGTTGAACATCCACTGAACCCCGAATTTGTCCCTCAGAGCTCCGTAATAGTCGCCCCAGAACATCTCATTCAGCTGTTGTTCAACCACTCCGCCCTCGGCAAGAGCATTGAATATACGCCGGGTTTCAGCCCTGGTTTCCGGCATCAGGTTGATGTATGCATTGTTGCCTGCAGTAACCCGGAAGCCCATTGATTTTGGCGCGTCGCTGCCCATAAGGGCGAAACCGTCGAGAATCGGCAGACTGACATGCAATACCAGATCCAGATCCTCCTCGGGCAGAGGTGGCATATTTTCGGTCGGGGGAACACCCCTGAAACGCATTATGCCACCCTGGAAATCCCCTCCGAAAATTTCCCTGTAAAAGTTGAAGGCTGATTCCGTCTCCCTCTCAAAGTTGAGATAAATGCTTACCTGTCCCATTTGTGTAGTTTTTTGATGTTTGACAAACCTTTAAGTCATTCCTGATGGCACAGCCTGTACATCCCCCGCAAGCTGTTGCCCGTCGTGGCTTTAAAGCCCTGTAGCCTGACCAAAGAGCATAGGCCACGGCCGATAAAACGATTGCGAATGTAAAAATATCCTGATTCATGATCTGTACTATTAAAACAATAATTTGCCTGCCTGGTTCACAAGAAAAGCCACCAGCCACGCAAGGGCAGTTGTGTAAAACATGCTGAAAAGTGCCCAGCGGGTTGTTGATTCCTTTCTAATTGCTGCAATTACTGCCACGCAGGGGAAATATATCAGAACAAACAGCATGAAGCCAAAGGCAACCCAGGGTGTGAAAACCTTTTCTCCTGACAGCCGGCCCGATGTGTGTTCCTGTTCCCTGAGCCTTTCGGAAAGTCCGGCAGTGCCTGTCTCTCCGGTCCCGTCTCCCTGGTACAGCACTCCCATCGTACTCACAACAACCTCCTTGGCTGCCAGACCGGTCACAATACTTACTCCAAGTTTCCAGTCGTATCCGAGAGGCTGTACAACAGGTTCAATTAAATGCCCTGCACGACCTATCCATGAGTTCTCCAAACGTTCGACCCTGGTTCCCTCTTCCATCCTCGGGAAGTACGAAAGAGCCCAGATGATGACGGAGGCCACAAGAATAATGCTTCCCATCTTATGCAGGTACTGCCTGGCATTGAACCACATATGCTTAATTGTATTCCGCATTGACGGAATACGGTAAGGGGGAAGTTCCATAACAAATGGCACATCCTTCCCTTTAAAAATTGTCTTTTTCAGTATTAGCGCCACAAGTACGGCGAGTATTATTCCGGTCAGATAAACCGAAAAAAGAACCAGTCCCTGTCGTTTATCAAAAAAGGCAGAGATTATAAGCACATACACCGGAAGCCTTGCGCTGCATGACATGAACGGTGCAATCAGCATTGTCATGATCCGGTCCTTACGGTTCTCAAGCGTGCGGGTGGCCATTATAGCCGGTACGTTGCATCCGAACCCCATAAGCAGCGGGATGAATGACTTGCCGTGAAGTCCGATTCTGTGCATCAGCTTGTCCATTATAAAAGAGACCCGTGCCATGTAACCAGTGTCTTCCATCAGTGAGATAAAGAAAAAGAGAATCAGTATGTTGGGCAGAAAGACGATCACCCCTCCCACTCCTGCTATGATACCGTCTGTTATCAAGTCGCGTAATGAGCCGGCAGGTATGAGGCTTCCTGCAAGGGATCCCAGGCTGGTAACGCCCGACTCAATCCATTCCATCGGGATGCTGCCGACCACAAATGTGGTCTGAAACATTATGAAGAGAAATGCCAGGAAGATCGGGTATCCCCATATCCTGTGAGTCAGCCAGTGGTCGGGGTCCTTCCTGCCTGCCGCAGTCAGCTCTGTTCCTCCGGACATTGTTTCAGCAAGTGCCCCGGCAATAAAACCGTAACGTGCACCGGCAATCAGCGTGTCTGGCTCCTCTCCGTATGCTTTTGAAAGCCTGCTTCTTTCACGATCAGCCAAGGCAAGAACAGGTTCAGCATTTGCCTTACCTGCCAGTGAGCCGGCTGCAGCACTGTCTCCCTCAAGCAGTTTAACAGCAAGGTACCGTGAGGAAATTCGGCCAGGAGCCAGGCTTCTGTTAGTAATCTCTCCCTGTAGTACGCCCAGTGCAGCCTCCAGAGTTGCTCCGTAATTTATTCGCACCGGCCGTGCAACAGGATCCGTTCCCTCAAAAACCTCAACTATCTTATCCTTGAGTTCAGAAATGCCCCTGCCCTTCACTGCTACTGTCGGAACAACCGGCATGCCCATCATTCTGCCGAGATCGTAATAATCCAGCTTCGTACCCCGTTTTTCAAGCTCGTCATACATATTAAGGGCGATAATGACCCTTACATTCATCTCGATGAGCTGAGTTGTAAGATACAGGTTCCTCTCAAGGCTTGAGGCATCGACAACATTGATGACCACATCAGGCTTTCCTTCAAGAAGATGAGCGCGTACGAACAGCTCCTCCGGCGTATATTCCGTGACGGAGTAGGTGCCTGGCAGATCGGTCAGGCATATATTGTAGCCTTTATGATTTGCAGTGGATTCCCTGGCCTCGACTGTTACTCCGCTGTAATTTCCGGTCCGTTCATGAGAACCGGAAGCCTGGTTGAAGAGTGAAGTCTTCCCGCTGTTGGGGTTGCCGACAAGCGCCACCCTTATCGATTTTCCTTTCGCTGGATCAGGCTGCTTACTGTTGCCGTACCTTTCAGAGGTGACCCTGGGTGCGGTTTCAACCCGGTATTCTTCACCGGGAATGATTTCCACCAGTGAGGCCTCTTTTCGCCTGAGCGAAACATTATACCCCATGATCCGATATTCAACGGGGTCAAGCAGCGGTGCATTCCTGATGACTTCCACATTTCTCCCGCTGATGAAGCCCATCTCCATGATCCGCTTGCGGAAGGCACCCTGCCCGTGTACCCTTTTTATTACCCCTTTCCGGCTTGTTTCAAGTTCTGACAGTCTCATTTAAATTCCTTTTACAATTTTACTCCAACCCTGAGAAAGCATGCGAGGCAGTGCGGAGTCATGCTTTCCCTTCCTGAGGGATTTATGATGTACTGAACATCGGGCTGGAGGAAAATGATTCTGTTGATTTGAGCCCTGTAAGTCAGTTCAATAGCAGTCTCAACCCCGGAATAACCGGTGAATCGGACAGATGTTAAGGCGATTCCCGCAACATCATCACTTCTGTCCCTTACCAGTCCTTTGATGTTTGTACCAAGCGCCCAGGAAAGATCCGTAACGCTCTCCGAGGAAGGGGAAAAGGCAGCCTGTATGAAGAGGTTTGCCTCGCGGCTTCCTGAAGCCCATACTTGCCTGTCTGCCATGGCATAGCCACCTACTGTAGCTGAACATGGCATATCAGAGAGGTCAGGGTCGATGACCCTTTCAATTATGTGGCTATGGGAGAAGATACCAAATCTGTATTCACCTTTCATGCCACGAATCTCAGACTGGAGCCGGTACTCAACCAACGCAAGAAGCCCGTCTCCTCTCTCAAGCTTCCACCTTGTGTTATAAGGATTCATTTCAAAAGGCAGGGGTCGGCCATCGAATAGCGCTCCGGCCAACGAACCGGATCCGCTGCACTGCCAGATCGCTGTCAGCCCCGGTGAAGTAAGTGGGAAGATCGGGGCCTGGATGTTCCCGGATAGCACGGGGTTGATGCCAAAAGAGCTGTTCAGGTAAAGCCCTCCGCTCTCTGACACGGCGAAAACTGAATTCAGGTCCTGTAGGCCTGCGGTCAGTTCAACGTCTCCAAATCGCTGCCTTATCCACAATTCCATTAAAAAAAACCGGTTGCCGGCTTCTATGTTGGATGAGACCTGGGCATCTCCGAAAAGGTCGAGAGAGGGCGTAGCTCCGTGAGTATAGGCTGCGGAGACGGCAAAGGTACCGTTCTTCCACAACCCCGCCTGCCCTGTATTGAGACTTGCATTCATGGCTGCCATTCCAAGCCAGCCTGTGCCACGCCTTAATCCGCCTGTCGCCGACCATGCCACGTCTCCGGTATAGGATGCCACGGTCTGAAGCGGTGACCCGCGTTCCTCTTCAATGCCTGTTGAGCAGACAGGGGAAGACAATGCCGACAATATAACAAGTGCGAGGAAGTATCTTAAACATTTCATTATACGCAGAAATCAATTTACGGCACAAAAATACCCGGGCCGGATAGAATTCGTAATCCTTAAAAGTTATGATAATGAGATACGGCATCACCAGATTTGATGATGCCCTGATAACCGGGATCAGTGACTGATGCTGCCCGGGGTTATGTACTTTTTCACCACAGCATAGACAGCCAGACCGGAAACCGACCTGATCCCGGTCTTTGCGGAGAGGTTTTTGCGGTGTGTTATGACGGTATTGGTGCTGATATGAAGCGCTTCCGCGATCTCCTTTGTGGCCATTCCTGATGCAAGCAGTTTCAGAACCTCTATCTCCCTCTCACTGAGGCTGGCGGACATATGGCCGTTATCGTTGCTGACACTGCCGGAGCTGTCACCGGCAATCGCAGCCAGAATCCTCTCGGGAGAATCGGTTATTGATATCCGGGCATCAAAAAGCGAAAGCAGATTCTCATCAAAGAATGCATACACAAGAGCGACAACTTTCGTTCCAGGTGAGGAATTCCTGATACCCTGAATCACCCTGACGTTTCCGGTTATCAGTGCCGGATTGACAATGGCTGCCTCAACCTCCCTCATTGTAACAATCCGCTGAATCTCCACGGCCGATTCTGCACGGATAAGGGTGATGCCCCTGCCTGAGTTTCCGGTGACTGTAACAAGGCCGCTGAATATCAATCCGGAAGGCTCCGCTACGACTATATTTGTCTGAGTCCTCATTCTGATTCCTTCAGCCTGGCCTCCATCGAGGCAACAAGCGGGATAAGTATATGATCCTCAACTCTTGAGTGTATCCTCAGGTCATGTTCCAGTTCATAAAGCTTAAAAAGCAGCATCCTTCGCATCTGAATTCCTTCCTTGAGGGGAAGATATTCAATTAGCAGGTTTCTGAGATCATCAAGCTTCTCCTCTATATCATCATGATGTTCCCTGTACTCAGACACTGAATAATCAGGGCTCTCACCGCTCATCTGCCTGCCGGACACCTTCTCATGAAGATGCACGATATAGGGAAAAACCGTCTGCTCTTCGTAATTGAAATGGTTCCTCACCTCGGAAAGGTATTCCCTGAAAAATTTCTCCGTCATCATCGTCTCCCCGGAACTGCCCGAGAGATTCATACGGTCTATTGTCTCCATAATTCCGGGATAGACCTCATCCGAATAATACCTGTGGCTGTTCTGCAGATATCGGATGATTGAAGGCACTTCTTCTCCTGTAAACTGTATATCAACACTGTGATTCAGGTCTCCGTAGAGCCTGACAAACGTCAGAAACAATTCTATTCCGATGCCGTTTTCCACCGCAACCTGGCCGAGCGATTTCTCCTGCAGAGGGAGCCCGATGCCAAGATGCTCGAGAAGGAGAAGAAGAAATGGATTGTCAGAGACTGCTTCAGACATCCTTGTCTCAGCTGTAACTGTATGATTCCCGGCCGTTTTCATTGTCTCATGGTTTTTATGAGGAACAAGTACTCTGCCCCTTGACAGCAGGTTGGAACAACCTGCCTGCAAATATAAACCAATTCCTCTCCTCTTTGTTGAGATGCAGGTGCTTCAGGAGGACAGTGCAAAAAAAAAGTCCCGCCGTTTCGGGCGGGACCAAGGTCATTAAATGTACATTATATTGTTAACTATGCAAGTCTTACATT
>CAZHAI010000023.1:0-13314 GCA_964530645.1 uncultured Rikenella sp.
TGCTTGAAGAGGCTGAGGGCACTGTGATGGAAAACTCATACAAGGGGGTTGCAAGTTTTGTCAGGGCCTATCGCTTCTTCAGGCTCACAATGGAGACGGGTGACATGCCCTACGCCGAAACCAATAAGGGTGCCGAGGGGCTCTACAGGCCAAAGTATGATACCCAGGAACAAATATTCCTTGGTATCCTCGATGAACTGAAGGCAGCAGACCAGTACTTCGCACAGGGTGTCACATTCAACGGAGATCCTACACCTTATAACGGTGATCCGGCCAAGTGGCGCAGAGCAGTCAATGCAACCGCACTCAAGGTCCTTATGACACTTAGCAAGAAGGAAAATGTTGCATCGCTGAATGTAAAAACACGCTTCGCCGAGATCGTGAGCGCAGGTTACCTGCTTCAGCCTTCTACCGGTTTCCTGGGCCTGAATTATTCAACCCAGAACAAACACCCGCTCTCAGGCACAAATGACCTCTTCACAAGCAGGACTGTCATGAGTTCACTTCTTGTCGACAATCTGAAACTTTTGAATGACAGGCGTATGTATTATTATGCAGAACCTGCTGCAGCGCAGATAATTGCCGGCTTTACTGAGGTTGATCCCGAGGCTTATGCCGGTGTGGATGTATCAATTGACTACGCTACGATGAACGCGGGTCACAGCGCCGGCTTGTATTCCCTGCTCAACAAACGTTACCTGCAGGAGGAAGCCACTGAACCCCGCAGGCTGATTACCTATGCCGAACAACAGCTGATCCTCGCCGAGGCAAGAATCCGCGGATGGATTACCACGGGAACAGCACAGGAGTATTATGAACAGGGAGTAAAAGCAGCTCTCGGACACTTCCTGACGGTCAATAATGCATATTCTCATACGATGACAATCAATCAGGCTTACATTGACGGTTATCTGACAGGGGAAGCAGCCTTCAAGACTGAGCAGGAAGACCAGATGAAGCAGATCTGGATGCAGCGTTACCTGCTCAATTTCATGCAGGATTCACAATACAGCTACTTTGAATACAGGAGGACCGCCTATCCGGAATTTCCGATCAATCCGGCAACCAGCCTCAATGAGAATAATCCGAACGGACTTCCCATGAGATGGCTGTACCCTTCATCAGAGACGAACTATAATCGTGAAAATCTGATCGAAGCCCTCGACAGGCAGTATGAGGGTTACGATGAGATCAACAAGCTAATGTGGTTACTTAAATAGATTTTGTTTAGTGGTTTTAGGGTGGACGCGCCGGTTAAGAGTGCCGGGTGTCCTGGTAAAGACCCCGGGGTTGTACTCCGGGGTTTTTTTACAGGGTAGGTGTAACTCCCTTTATCAGAATGATGTTCCCGTATTTGGCGGTCTCACCGGTCATCACTACGGCAAAGGCCTTCGCGGCACGTTCATAGAAGGCAAAGCGGTCAAGCTTTTTAACCGGTGGCAAACCCGGGACCGACTTCCTTATCTGTTCCAGATAGGAGGCCTCGACGGATGGGTCAGCCTGGTCGCCTTGCACCGGCTCCATCATCATGACAGGATGGGGGACATAACTGTCCAGTTCAAGCAGGGGCATGATGGCCTCAAGCAGATCGGCAATGAGGAGCCCGTCTGCCCGGATGACTCTCCTGCCAATGCTCTCACCGGGGAAATGAGCGTCAGCCAGAACCAGCTCGTCGCCGTGGCCCATGCGGGCCATCACCTCAAGCAACTGAGGTGAGATAAGTGGTGAAATACCCTTAAGCATAATAAATATTGTTTGGTCCGTGAATTTACAATTTTAGAAGGAACGGGGAGAATTACCTGCCTGTAATTGCATTTTAATATTCGGTTTTTGATAAATTAGCAGATCGGAGTTTACATATTTAAATACAAGAGAGGGAATTACCTCTTGCAACTAAATTGATTTGCATTATGAATAACGACCACTGTACTGCCAGCAGTGTGGCCAGTGTCTGCCCCAGTGTCCCGCCAGCCTTGACATACCAATGATCATGCGAGGCTATATGTACGCTTATGGTTACAGAAATCTGCTGCAGGCCAGGAACACTCTGTCGGCAGCCGGATTGCCCTCCGGACCATGTTCTGACTGCAAATCCTGCAGCGTGAAGTGCAATTCGGGCTTTGACGTCAGGGGGAAGATACAGGACATAGCTCGCCTGACAAAAGTGCCTGAAGACTTTTTGCTGTCCTGATATTAATTTCAGTTATCTGACCACTTCTGCCTGCTGTTCGGTGCATGAGGATGAAATTGCAGGGAACAACCGGGCGAATTATCTGTTAATACAAGCATAAAACAATAAGTCTAATGAAAAACACTGATTCTTTTACCCTCACCAACGGCGTCACAATTCCCGCGATAGGTTTCGGGACATGGCAGACCCCTCCCGGGGAAGTGACGTATAACGCAGTCGGTGAGGCTCTCCGGGCCGGCTACCGTCATATAGATACCGCGCAGGCATACGGCAACGAGGCCAGCGTGGGCAAGGCAATCCTTGACTCGGGCATCCCCCGCAGCGAGATATTCGTTACGTCAAAGCTGCCAGCTGAGATAAAAAATTATGAGCAGGCAGTCCGCAGGATCGACTTCACAATGAAAAAGATCGGCCTCGATTATATTGATCTTTACCTTATCCACGCCCCGTGGCCATGGACCGAGATCGGCGCCGATTATACAAAAGAGAATATCGAGGTGTGGAAGGCGATGGAGGAGTTTTATGAAACAGGAAAAACCAGATCCATCGGTGTATCCAATTTCAATGTCCGCGATACTGATGCCATTCTTGACAACTGCCGTATCAGGCCCATGGTCAACCAGATCAAGCTGCACATCGGCCACAGCCAGGAGGAAATCACCGCACACAACCGGAAGAACGGGATACTGGTTGAGGGCTATTCGCCACTCGCCACAGGCCGGCTGCTCAATAACGGAGAGATAGCACGCATAGCCGCAAAATACGGAAAAAGCGTTGCCCAGGTCTCCGTCAGGTACGTCCTTCAGAAGGGAGCTCTTCCATTGCCAAAATCAGTGCACCCGGAATATATCCGGCAGAATTTCGACGTCAATTTTGAAATTTCAGAGGATGACATTCGCAGCCTTGACAGTCTGAAATAATTTTTATATTGTCCGGCAACACCTGACCAACCATACAGATGTTGCCCGAAGCAAACTACTACACATCTGACGCGGATATTGCCTGGCTTGTCAGGCAGTATGAGTTTATTCGTTACGACAGCAGCAAGGAGCTGACTGACAAGTTCGTTCCGCGGGAAGATGCTGCAATAGTATTTCATTTCGGAACCAAACCCCGCATTGTCAGCCCTGTTGATCAGCAACTGCCACGGTATTTCATTGCACCGGTAACACCTTCGGCCAATTCAATATGCATTTCGGGGATGCTCGAGTGCTTTATTGTCACATGCAAGCCAACTGTCCTGTCAAGGGTGCTGGGCATCAGTCTGGCCCATGCCGGCAGGATCTACGTCCCGCTGCCTGATGAAGTGTTCGGACCAATCTACGAGAAGATGAGGAGCAACAGATCGTCAGAAGAGCGGATCGCATCATTTTCTGTTTTCATTAACAGTCTTCATCCGGGCAAATACATCCCTGATGAGACTGATCTGATCTTTGATGGCATCATGAAGAAAGGAATCAACACAAATCTTTCTGAAATCATAAGCGATTTTTCAGTCAGCGAGCGAACTCTCCAGAGAAGATTCATCAAACGGCTGGGAGCCACACCCAAGACGCTTGTACGCATAATGCGAATCAATTACATCTGGGATTCGATAACAACAGATAAAAGGATTGACTATCATGATCTTGTCTTTCTTGGTAACTATTTCGACCAGACTCATATGATCAAGGATTTCAAATCGATCACCGGGGAAACCCCCAATGCATTTTTCAGGAGAAACCTTGAATTTGCGCGGATCCTGAGCGGCAAATGAGTGCTGACGCCCTCAGCAGATGTCGGTTTTTTACTATTGCACCCCAAAAATTATTCCTTGTTTTAGGGTTAAAATTTTCACTAAAACAGGAATCATGAGAATCAGAGTCTTTTTCACCATCATTGTTATAATGTCAATGCTGTTTCTGACCCGGACTGCCAACGCCCAGATAGTCAAACCAAAAGAGGTTGTAAAGGAACAGGGGACCAACAGGGTAAACAATAAGATAGAGGAGGGCGTGGATGCAGGTTTCAACAAGATTGAAGAGGGTGTCGGGAGCCTGTTTAAGAAGAAGAGGGGAGACAGCGGCACAGAGGAGGAGGCTGAGGAAAGTGAACCTGATGCAGGTACTGATGCCGCAGAACAGGAGAACGAAGAGAGGCCGGCTGCAACATCGCAGAAGCAGAAACTTGAAAGCTACACCCAATATGACTTTGTCCCCGGTGATAAGATGCTTTACTTCGAGGATTTCAGCCAGGATGCCATTGGCGATTTCCCGGCACTGTGGACCTCCAACGGCAGCGGCGAGGTCAAAACGGTTAGTATCGCTACCGGGAAATGGATGCACATGAACGGAGAAGATGCAGTTTACTGTTACTCAAAAAATGTTGCTTTTCCTGACAATTTCATAATCGAGTTCGATATTATCCCTGATGAAGAATACGGACACGGGATTGTATTTACACTCTATGAAGAGAATCAGGATGATCCGAAGGAGATCAATGACGATCTTTACCCCGGAAAAAGCGGCTTCCACATCACACTTAAAAGTGACGGATGGGAAACGAGGGGCTACACCAATGACCCCGAGGGAGACTGGATAGAGGGTCAGGCTTCAAAGAACCCGGTGATACCCGAAGAGGTCAATCACGTCATCATCTGGATACAGAAGAGAAGGGCCAGGATTTACCATCAGGGGGCCAAGACGCTTGATGTACCGACAAACATTTATGGTCACACAAAATTCAATAAGTTTCTTTTCTCGGGATGGGACAGGGCTTCGTGGCCAATGATCACCAACCTGAAGATCACCACGGCCGCCCCTGACACACGCAGCAATCTTATAACCGAAGGCCGGCTGACAACATACGGCATCACATTCGACGTCAACAAGGCTGACATCAGGCCTGAATCACACGGAACGCTGAATGACATAGCAACCGTACTCAAAGAGAACCCGGCTGTAAGGGTTAAGATCATCGGCCATACCGACAGTGACGGCGACGAGGCTCTCAATCTCGACCTCTCCAGGCGCCGGGCAGAGTCAGTCAGAAGCGAGCTGTCCTCAAAATTCGGTATAGATGCTTCGCGGATGCAGACCGAAGGTGCGGGTGAGAGCAAACCGCTTGCTCCCAATGACACACCAGCAAACAAAGCCATAAATCGCCGGGTGGAATTCATTAAACTGTAATCTGCTGTTATTAAGTTTAATAAGCTTAATGAGTGTTTTGGAGCATTAAGTGATAATTAATGGCTCTTTTACATAACTTTGGAATGACCTAACTCCTTTCCCTGTGATAACTCCGGCCCGCAAGAGGACCCTTTCGCTGTTGACAAATCCGTTCTTTCTTGCAGCTATTCCATCAGTAGTGCTCTTTTTCACTATACCTGTGATGCACCAGCGTTACAGGCTTGACCTGAAGTCTTCGGTACAGGTGCAGGAGGGATATTACCACAGCTACTGTGACCTCGACGGTGACGGCAACCCGGAAAAGATTATCGCATTTGATGAAGAAAACTGCTCCGGCATCACCATTTCAAGGGAAAACCGGGTCCTGAACCAGTGGAACGTCCGCGGGAGCTTCAGTTTCTCCAACAGAAATACTCTATATATTCCGGCCGACTGCAACGCAGACGGCGTAAAGGAAATTTATCTTTTCTCAGTTGCCGGCGACTCCGTGTTGCTTCACTGCATCCCCGGGCCCGAGGCGAAAACCTTTTCATGGGTGAACCGCCTGATTGATATAACAGGTCGGGGGATCAAAGCCCCCGATCCCTTCATCCTGGCTGGAGAGCCGGAAGACCTCGACGGTGACGGCTTTCCTGAACTGATCTTCGGAGTAGCCACCGGGTTCTCAAAGCACCCCCGGAAAATATATGCATACAACACTGTAACCGACTCGCTCATCTCTTCTCCACAATGCGGAGGCTTCATGATGGGTATTATTCAACATGACCTCGATTTCGACGGTATCAGGGAAATAATGCCTTTCGGTTACGCCTCGGGCAACATCGGCGAGGAGGAGATGGAATTTCATGACCAGTCGGCATGGCTTACGGTTCTGGACAATAACCTGAAGTTTGTATTTGATCCGGTGGAGCTGGAGGGCAGCTTCACAATGGCAACGCCAATGGTCTTCACCGGGGCAAAGGACACGGTGGTCAACCTGCTTGTCAGCCGGGGAGAGCCTGACTCCTCAGCTGTTTTCTGGTCCTTCACAATGAGCGGGGCATTGTCAGACAGAACGCCGGTCCGGTCATCGGCCAACAATGGATTGGTAACAGTGAACAGAAGAGGTGACCCAGTATATGCACTCACCGAATATGAAAAGGGAATTGTCCTCCTCGATGATAAAAAACAGTTTATAAGGCTGATTGAATTCAAAGGTCTTCTGAGGCTCGTTCCCCGGGACATTGACCTCGACGGGACTGATGAGATAATTGCTGTCAGCCTCGGGGAGGGTACAGTAACCGTCTACAGGCCCGGGTTCATCCGGCCCGCAATGGCAGACCTGGGTCCCGACCTGAAGAGTGATCCTGTAATGTCTGTCATCAGCAGGAAGGGAGAATGGCCGCAGTTATTCCTCCAGTCGGACAACAGACAACTCATCCTGGAGTACCGGCCAAACAAGCTCTACTTTGCTTCCTTCGTCTTCTACCCGCTTGTATATGCTGCATTCATTGCATTCGTACTGCTGATTCAGTTCACCCAGAAAAGGGCTCTTGTCAAAAGGGAGGAAGAGAGAAAGAAGATCTCAGAGCTGCAGCTTGCGCTGGTACGTAACCAGCTTGATCCTCACTTCACTCTCAACGCCCTTAACTCTGTCCTGAGTCTTGTAGAGCATTCAGACAGGGTAAAAGCGAGGGACAGTCTCCTCCGGTTCTCCGGCCTGTATCGTGAAATGCTGCTTTCTGCCGGTAAATCGAGACGCACTCTGGCCGAGGAGCTCGAGTTCTGCAGGGAATATCTCGAACTTGAAAAGATGAGATACGGGACCCGGTTTGATTCTGTTATTGAAATCCAACCGGGCATCAATGACGAATTGCCTGTTCCCAAGCTCGTTATACAGCTCTTTGCAGAGAATTCCGTGAAACACGGACTCGCGGGACTAGAGAGCGGAGGCCTGCTGTCGATCAGTGCCAGCGGTGAAGGGAATGAGCTTACGATAGAAGTCAAAGACAACGGCGTAGGCAGGGAGCATGCCGTCAGTGATGAGTATGGCTCCACAGGCAAGGGGATGAAACTGATGAGTGAGCTGTTCGAACTCTGCAACAGCTACTTTGAAGACACTCACAGCTTCACCGTCTCCGATCTGGTTGACGGGGATTGTCAGCCTGCCGGGACACTTGTGACTGTTGTCATCCGATACAGGAACGAACCTGTGACAATTTCCTGAAAAGGAAAACCCGGGATCATCTCCCGGGCTTTGTCATCCCGTGATACGGGAGTGCCTTGCTTTGTTGCTATGCCCTTTGAGCTCTGAGCTCCGGGCCAGTTGTAGCCCCACCAGGAATCGAACCTGGATTTCAGGTTTAGGAAACCCGCGTTCTATCCATTGAACTATAGGGCCGCGCGTTTGCAGCCGCAAATGTAAATTATTTTTCGGTTATAGCAAAAAATCAACAGCCGCCGGCAGGCTTCTTCTTCGCTTTTGAAGTAACCGCCGGTTTGGCAGCCTTCACCGCGGTGGCACTACCCTCCGTTGCAACAACTCCTCCTCCACCAAGTGCAGCGGCAGCGCTCTTTCTGAAGTCATACAGCGCAAACTCCTCATTCGGACTGGTCTGTGCGGGGGCCTGTGCCGAAAGAATGTTTCCAAACCAGTAGTTCAGGCCGCCTTCAAGCACATAATTGTTCTCATATCCGAGCTGCCGGGCTATCATCCACGCCTGGTTGGCGTAGACCGAGCCGTTTGAGTAAAGGACGTTCATGTAAGCATCCTGGTTCAGAATGTCTGTATACTCATCTGCCAGAAGGTTGCTCAGCGGGACGTTGATGGCACCCGGCATGCTGTAGGCTTCAAACTCCTCAGGGGTGCGCACATCTACGAGCCGCAGCGAGGGATCCTTCTGCACAAGCATGTCTGCCACCACATCGGGGGAGATGAACTGCACGCCTGCGCCGGCCTCCTGAAGCAGTTCATCGGCTGTAAGCCTGAAATGCTTCACCCTGTCGGGCGGTACAGCTGCTATGATGATTCCCAGCGGGATCACAAAAAGTGCAAGTAATTTAAGCGGTTTCATCTTTATGTCTTATTGTTGTTTATTGAATAACCTCGTTATGCAAATCAATGTTCATTACGCTCACCGTTTGCCTAGTATTCCTCTCTCGGAAATTTCTTCTCAGCCCACTCGGCAACAGCAAACATGCCAATCGCGGCAACTATTAGAAACAGGCCGAAGAGGCCGTCTGACATGCCAAGCGATTCGCTGACTTTTGGCTCACCGAGATATTTTGCGAAGAATAATTTCTCCCACCATCCGTAGGTGAAGGCGAAGCCGTAGACTCCAATGAAGAGTCCGCCGATGAATACCATGGCATCGATCTTCCCGATTGCAGCTCCGCAGAAGCTCGTACCAGGGCAGAAACCGCCCATTATGAAGCCGGCCCCCATTATCACTCCGCCAAGGATGGCTGATGTAAGATATGTCGGATTGACGTATATCAGGTCAAGATCTACCCACCCGAAGAGGCTCATGAAAAGCAGTCCCAGCATGCAGGTTATGGCGCCTGTGAAGAAGACCTTCAGGACTACGGTGTCATAACCGTAGAAGATGCCTGCCAATTTGCGGCTCGACGAGAAACCGGAGCTCTCGAGTACCCAGCCGAATGCTATGCCGATGAAGAATGCGAGGAGAAAGTTGGTGTTCTCCGTTATAATTTCGTATGGTGCTAATGGTCCCATTTTTCTTTCCTTTCCTTAAATCCAGTTTCTCCTGAAGAAATATGCCAGTGCGAAGGCTGTACCGAAGATAGCCATCATGGTGATGAAGCCGCCAAGAGAGAGCACGGCCATACCGCTGAGTGCCGAGCCGCTTGTGCAGCCCCGTCCTACCTGGGAACCCAGTCCGAAGAGGACACCACCGGCAAGAGCAAAGATCAGCCTGCGCCTGGAAGTTATCTTCGGCGAGTGTTCAACCTTCAGCTTGAGACGGCCGGCCACAGCCCCGGAAAGGAAGCCGCCAACGATAACCCCGAGCATCTCAAAAACCAGCCAGGAACGCATGGGGCTGCCGCTGTGTGATTCCGCATATTCGGCCATGAAGGGCATGGTGTTTACTGCATCCTTGTCAACCGCCTCAATTGTGGTGGCCACTACGCTCTTCACTGCGCCGCTCGCCCCCAGACCTCTCCCGGAGACGAAATTGGCGGCAAGCAGAACGAGGCCCAGAAGTACACCCCCGAGGTAGGGGTTGAGATACCTCCTGCTCTTCTCTTTTGTTGTAGTATTGCTCATATTGTCAGTTTTTTATATTGTGATCAGTATAACCAGCGGCTCACCTGGCCTGCGAAGACGAATACAAAACGGAACGCAAAGCTGCCCATGAGTACAAGCACTCCGGGAATCAGTGCCGGGATATGTTTTCCCCGAAGCTCCATCAGGTCCAGCACCGCCGGAATGATGATGCCCAGAACAACCACGAAGATCCAGAAGACCATCGTGTACTCTCCTCCCAGGAACAGTCCTGCAGCTTCTATCTGCACCTGTGTGCTTGCAAGGAATCCCATGAACATATGCACAATCAGGAACAGCTCCGTGCCGAGAATGATAAGGTCGATCTTTGTAAACAGAAGCCGCTCTTCACGGTTTTTTGATGCCAGCACTATGGAAGCTGCGCCTGCTGACAGCCCTGAAGCAAGGAACAGCGGCCCCAGCACCGATGTGTTCCATAGCGGCCTGGCATTGAAGGCTGAGAGCAGTATACCTGTGTAGACACCCGTGATGATTGCAAATATCAGCATCACCCAGGCGAGGGGCTTCTTGTACCTGTTAAAGAAACTCTCAATATCCTTAAGCCACTGATACTTCCAGTCCCAGTCCGGGAAGAACTCCCTGATATGCAATGCACACCATATCACTGATACAGTTGTTATTACAAGCAGTGTCCATGCTCCCCATGACATCGGAGACTGTATCCTGATTGTAGTGTAAAGCTGCCAGAAAAAGGCCTTATGGTTAAGGTCATAAAAGAGGGCGGCGAGGCCCAGGACAAGCGCTATCGGGGCTATAAACGGTACCCGGCGTACGGCAGTCCGGAACTGGTCTTCCTTGCCCAGCAGGTAATACAGCGCGGCAAAGAACAGCACCCCGGCTGCCAGTCCTCCCAGAAACAGGTATAATGGTATGGGCCAGTGCCATATATGCAGTTGCGGGTCAACCATCAGGTTTTCTCTTCCGCTGATAATAAGCTCTTCGTTCATCGGATGCTCAGATTAGAAAATATAACTGCGGTTGCGTCCCTGCCTCGGGAATGAGTGTCTTTGACTTGCGTTTCCTGAGGATAACGCTCACATCGCTGTTCGGGTCATCAAGATCCCCGAAGTACATGCACTTGGTCGGGCAGACTGCCACGCATGCGGGTTTCATTCCCTGCTTTACGCGATGAATGCAGAAGGTGCACTTGTCGACATAACCTTTTGGGTGCGGGTAGCGGGCGTCATAGGGGCATGAGGCGATGCAGGCTCCGCAGCCTATGCACTTATTCGGTTTGACAAGAACTATTCCGCCGTCAACGATATGACTTGCCCCGGTAGGACAACATCTGACACAGGGTGCGTTGCTGCAATGGTTGCATCTCTCCGACCGCAACTCAATCTCCAGCTGCGGGTAAGTGCCATCCATCACCTCCACCACCCAGTCTCGGCAGAAACCTATCGGTACATTGTTCTCGGTCTGGCATGCCACAACACAGTCGCTGCATCCGACGCACTTTTTGGTATCGACAGCCATTGCATATCTCATGATACCACCTCCTCTCCGGCCAGGTCAGTGATAAAGGTCACGAAGTTGCCGCGCATGCCTGTGCCTCCCATGACAGGATCGACAAGCACTTTTGTGATGAGGTTTGTGTCACTGGCCCCCTTTCCGTAACATCGTCGCAGTTTCTTTTCCTGGTGGCCAAATCCGTGAACCATGTATACCGAGTCCCAGCGTATTCGCTCAGTCACCCTGACCCTTATCGGAAACTCGGATTTTTTGCCGTCCTGGTTTACAAGGTGAACATACTGCCCTGTGCTCAGTCCCCACTCTTTTGCAACACGCGGATTGACCCACACGCTGTTTTCATCCATCAGGTCTGTCAGGTTGGGGTTGTTGGAAGTGCGGCTGAATGTATGCATCGGAGCCCTTCCGTAATTGAGGCGGTAGAAGCCGGCCGGCGGTTCCTCGTGAGCAGTATATTTTGGCATAGGATCGAAGCCGGCACCTTCAAGTGCCGTCGAATAGAGTTCAATCTTTCCGGTCGCCGTGTAGAACTCGACATCTTCATCAGGATAGAAATAAAGGTCGTCGGCTGTGCGGTCAAGGGTTTTAACCCCGATCCTTTTCATCTCCTCAAGGCTGCTTCCCACCTGTTTCAGCTGCCAGTCGAGCTGATCTTCTATCTTTTCAAACGGGAAATAATCAATCACTCCCAGCCTCTTTGCCAGCTCCCTGGCCATATAAAATGCCGGTTTGGTATCATAGGAAGGTTCTGCTGCCGGGGCCCTGAGTGCAATCTGGGGTTTCCTGTGCGGTCCGACCCGGAGATCATCATACCTCTCCAGGTAAGTACACTCGGGCAGAACCACGTCAGCCCAGCCTGTAATCTCCATGGGCATTGTATCAACCACCACGAGCAGTTGAAGGGCCTGGATGGCCTTGAGAGTGTTCTCCTGGTTGGGGAGAGTTTCCATCAGGTTTGTACCGTTGACAATCCATGCCTGGAACTTGCAGTTACGGCTCGGATCCGGAACGGTGGCATCGCAGACGCCGTTTGCAAGTACGGTGTCGGCAAGCTTATAGAGATCCGGAAACTCAGTTCTCCATGTTCTTTTAGGTGTTGGATAGGCAGGGTGAGGAGGCTCGGGCAGTGCGAAGGTCTCAGTGCGGAAGAATCCGCCCCTGCGGCCCCATGAGCCCAGCAGGGCGTTCAGTATTGCCACTGCCCGCAGGCGCTGTGTATCATCACCGTACCATGTGACATGCCTTCCGGGATGCACAATTACAGACGGTGCGGCGTTTGCCATCTCCCGGGCTGTCTCACGAATTACAGTCGGATCAATTGTAGTAATGCCGTAAGCCCATTCAGGGGTCATGTTTTTTACATGTTCCTTCAGGTACTCAAACCCGTATGTATATTTCTCAACATAGGGCCTGTCATAAAGCTCCTCACTGATGATGACGTTAATCCATGCCAGAAGCAGTGCCAGATCGGTTGCCGGTTTTATCGGCAGCCAGAATTTAGATTTGCCTGCAGCTGTGGAAAAGCGTGGATCGACTGTGATTATGGTTGCTCCCTTGTCTATTGCGTCAGACATCTCCTGCACCTGGCCGTTGTGCATATTCTCGCCGAGGTGGCTGCCAATCAGGACAAGGCACTTTGTATCACGGATATCAAGAGGCTCGGGACTGTCGAGAGACTCGCCGAAGGTAGCCTGGAAGGCCACCTCGCGGGGTCCGCGGCACTGTGCATAGGATGGTGCTGCTATGTGAGGTGACCCGAGGGCACGCAGCAGGGTTGAGAAATACTTCCCCCCCGAACCATGGGTGAAGAGGGCAATGCATTCAGGACCGTGTTCGGCGGAGATCACCTTTATCTTTTCGGCAATGTAGTCAAACGCCTCTTCCCAGGTTGCTTCCCGGAAGCTCTGGGTGCCGCGGTCGTTGGTACGTATCAAAGGCTTGCGAAGCCGGTCCTCGTCATGGTACATTCCCACGCCGCCGGTGCCGCGAGGGCACAGACGGCCGTTGCAGTTCAGGTCTTCATTGTTGCCGGTGATCTTCTGAATTGACCCCTTGTCATCCTTGTAGACCCACCCGGCGCACTTCCAGAAACAGACCTCGCAGTAAGTGGGTGTGCGTCCGGTGAGAGCGGCAATGGTGGCCTTCTGACCGTCAGTGAGACCGGCGCCAAGAAGCCTTATACCGGCGGCACCGGCCATGAC
>CAZHAI010000024.1:0-13156 GCA_964530645.1 uncultured Rikenella sp.
GAGGTGTCACTCATGATTCTGTTCTCCGTCCTGACAGGGATGTACGCAACCACACTGATAATAAATTATTCAGGTCTCAAGGAGGACCGGAACATGAAGGTGATGGCAATCTCCCTGGCCAATGACAACGATATGGTTGCGGAAGGAATGCTTATTGACATGTGGCCCGCCATCGCTGCAGATACTGTACTGGCACGGCTCGTCAGGAAGGAGGATGTCACCTCCGCCGACATCTATGCGGTTTACAGGTATCTGGAAGACGGCTATTTCTACGGTTACTGGGAAAATTATGACCTGAATATTGTTATCTGCCGGAATGATTCACCTCTCAGCCTGGGTGCATCCGGATCGGAGGCGGAGAGTTGTTTCAACTGGTTCGGCAACCGGATTAAAAATGACGGTGACACAATAACCCGGACAGGCTTTTTCTTCATGCGCAACCAGACAGGGCGGGCATGGTACCTGTCGGAAATGTTTTATGAACTGTCTCCCGGTGTCACCAATGGCCTCTTCATTGAACTGGTGAGTCACATCGAGACCTACCTTGCAGGGTATCCTGAACTGTTGCTTGACGCAAACCATCAGCGTTTTCCGAAGCTCAGGAACATTTCATATGCCAAGTACAACAACGGTACCCTGGTGCTGAGGGCGGGAGAGTATCCGTATGACACCTCGGTCGATCCGGGCCAGACAGAACGCGAGGAGTACAGGTTCGTCGAGACACCTGATTTCAAGCATCTCTACTACTCACTCGGGGATATGACACTTGCAATCTCAACTCCGAGGGTGAAGCCCCTGGACAGGATAATTACGTTTGCCTACCTGTTTATCGTTATTCTCATTTATGTCTTTGCACTACTGGTCAGCTTCACGCGACAGCCAGGTGAACTGCTCAAGACTGACACATTCCGGAGGCGACTGCAGCTTTCATTCGCAGCAGTGCTTACCGTTGTGTTTATTATCGTTATAACCGGGGCTCTTACTCTCAGTACCCGGCAGTTCCGCAACAACCACACAAGACTTATCCGCGAGAAAGCGGAGTCCCTCTCCATCGAACTGGAACACAAACTCTCCTCGGAAAAGACTCTTGAGGCAGGGTGGCAGACACCTGACTATCCCACTCTGAATCACCTTCTTGTCAAGTTCTCAAACGTCTTTTTCACTGACATAAATCTCTATTCTCCTTCGGGGAAACTTCTCGCCACCTCCAGGCCGGAGGTATTTGCCCGAAAGCTTGAAGGAAGCATGATTGACCCTGCAGCCTACGGGGTGCTGACATCGCCCGGGAAAGAGGAATATATTGGTGTCGAGTCTATTGGCGGGATGAACTACCTCTCAGCATATCTGCCTTTTTACAATGAGGACAAGCATCTTCTGGCCTACCTCAACATTCCTTACTTCACGATGCAGAACCTCCTGACCGGTGAGACATCCAACCTGATTGTCACACTGATCAACTTCGCCCTTCTGTTCCTTCTTATAATGATGTGGGTTTCTGTTTTCCTCAGCGACAGGATAACAAGCCCGCTCTCGATGCTACAGCAGGCTATGGCTTCGGTTGCATACGGGAAGAAGAATGAGCATATAAGTTACAGCAGCCGCGATGAGGTGGGAGAACTGGTGAAACAGTACAACCGCATGACCGACGAGCTCGAAGAGAGTGCCACCAAGCTTGCACGCACTGAACGTGAGATGGCCTGGCGCGAAATGGCCAGGCAGATCGCACATGAGATCAAGAACCCGCTGACACCCATGAAGCTGAATGTGCAGCAGCTGTACAAGTCGTGGAACGACAGCGTGCCTGACTTCGACACGAGGATAAAGAACTTCACCGACAACCAGATAGAATACATTGACAACCTGTCAAACATAGCAACTGCATTCTCTTATTTCGCCAGGCTGCCGGGTGCAAACCCCACGGAGGTCGATATAATTGCCCAGGTGAAGACTACGCTTTCAATGTTCGGACATACCGATAATGCCACGGTAACCCTCAATGCAGGGAAGGTCAGAAAGGCAGTTGTGATGGCTGACAGGGAGCATCTCAACAGTATCTTTTTCAACCTGCTAAAGAATGCAATCCAGGCGATTCCGTCTGGAAGAAATGGGGAGATCAGGATTGATGTTTTGCCTGCAGGCAATTCCATCCAGGTACGATTCATTGATAACGGTATGGGTATTCCTGAGGAGCTCATACCCAGAATATTCACCCCCAATTTCACCACCAAATCTTCCGGAATGGGTCTCGGGTTGTCAATTGTGAAGCGTTACGTGGAGACTGCCGGAGGTAAAATATGGTTTGATACCGAGAATGATAAAGGTACGGTCTTCACTGTTGAGTTCCCTCTTCTGAATATCCTTTAGCCTAAAGAAACACAGGCTGCCTAAAATAATCTGTCGGATTTTCAGTTTTAACAGAGTATATCAGCAAACCATTGTCATAAAATGCCCTTCAGAATCCATTACATAACCAGAAGTTATCTTCTGATTGTCTTACTGATGATAACGGGAGGGGGCATTCCCGTTTCAGGACAGACACCTCTTCTTACCGGGCAGATCAACAAACACGCAAAGGTCACATCGGTCGGCACAAATTATGTGATTGTGGATGATGTAACTGACTTTGCCGTGAATGACACCGTCATGGTGATGCAGATGAGCGGGGTGAGGATCAATGCAGGCACGGCCCTGGAAGGCAACTACCAGAATGCAATCGGCACACCGGGCAAGTATGAGATTTTAATTGCAGAATCGGTAAACACAGGAACACGCAGGATTCAGTTCAGCCGTGTCCTGCTGAATAACTACGATGCTGCCGGCAAGGTCCAGTTGATTAAGGTCAGGTCATACCGCGATGCGGTAGTCAATACCCAGCTCTCCTGTCAGCCGTGGGACTCTGCTACTGTAAGAGGCGGAGTGCTTGTATTCATGGTCAAGGGTGTTCTTACACTCAATGCAGATATAAATGTCACAGGCTCCGGTTTCGGGGGAGGCATAATCTCCCAGGGCACCGGCTTTTGCCAGAACTCCGATGATACAATCAGATGGGAGTCATACAGTATATGGTCGCATGCTGCAGGGTACAAGGGTGATGGCATTGCTCTCAGGACAGCTACAGATATGCCTCTCTATCCTGCCTTCATGAAGGGCAAGGGCGCCAACATGACCGGCGGTGGCGGTGGTAACGGCCATTTCTCAGGTGGCGGTGGCGGAGCAAACTATGGCGCCGGCAGTGTCGGTGACCAGGAACAGGCCCCTGATGTTTGCGGAGGACTTTTCCCCGGCGGACGCGGTGGCTTTCCGGTTTCAGGCCCCCCGACGCTTAATACAGGTGTCTATATGGGCGGTGGCGGCGGTGCATCTGTCTGGCTTACCGTTCCTACGACTTCAGCCGGGGCTGACGGAGGCGGTATTGTGATAATTCACGCCGACACGATTGTTGGTAACGGCAGGATCATCGCTGCCCGCGGCGGGTCCGCTAACAACAATACTGCTGTGAACAGCGGTGCAGGCGGCGGCGGCGCAGGAGGCTCGATCATAATCAGCACAAGAAACTTTGCCAGCACACCGGTTCTTGCTGCCGACGGCGGCAAAGGCGGTGATAATGTCAACCAGAACGGTGCCGGCGGAGGTGGCGGCGGAGGCCTCATCTGGACCTCAGGACCCTTTGCGGGTACAGCCACAGTAACCGGAGGACTCGGCGGTATACACAGCGGTGGCGATCCCAACAGGGACGGTCTGCCGGGTCTTATCCGCAATAACCTGAACCTGCCCCTGAACGGTTTTCTGTTCAATGAAATATATGTAGCCCATAGCCAGACAAAGCTTGATTCAATCTGTGAGGGGATGATCCCCCCGAAACTGACCGGCACCCGTCCGGCCGGCGGAAGCGGAACCTATACATACCAGTGGCAGAAGAGCTATGACAACATTGCATGGTCAGATGTGCCCGGCATTTCAATAGACTATACCCCTGCAACAACCGAATCTGTTTCTCTCTGGTTCAGAAGGGTTGTAAGTGACGGAGCAGGAATAACTGACAGGAGCCTTCCTGTACGTATCATCGTTCATCCACGCATAACCGGAAATCTCGTCGGGAATGACACCACCCTCTGCTACAACATGAATCCCGAGGAGCTCTATCCTCTCAATGCCGGACCTTCGGGAGGTACCGGTCTCTATTACTACCAGTGGGAGCAGAGCCCTGACAATGTCACCTGGAGCAATGCTGCAGGCGCCGCCGCCTCCGCTGCGTATAACCCGCAGGCCCTGACCGCCACAACACATTATAAGAGAACAGTCAGCTCCGGGGCCTGCGTGGACGTGAGCTCCGCGGTCACTGTCACCATCCTGCCCGCCATTACAAACAATACAGTCACTGCAGACCAGACCGTCTGTGAAGGCACACTGTTCGCCGGCCTCGCAGGAAGCTCCCCCGGCGGCGGCGCCGCGCCTTCTTACACATACCAGTGGATGAGCAGCGGTGACAACGCAACCTGGTCACCGGCAACAGGCGCCAACAACACCTCAGGTTATGACGTACAGGATGATACTCCGGGAACGACATACTACCGCCGCACTGTATTCAGCGGTCCGCTCAATACCTGCCAGTCGGTAAGCAACAGCGTAGTCCTGATCAGCCATCCTGCAATCACAAACAATATAATTGCCGCAGACCAGACAATCTGCGAGGGAACAGCCCCGGCCACGATTGACGGCGCACTTCCTGCCAACGGAGCAGGCTCCGGCACTTATGTCTACCAGTGGATGAGCAGTGCTAACGGTACCACCTTTAATAATATATCCGGTTCCGTTGCGGAGGACCTTCCGGGCACACCGCTGACCTCCGGCATCTGGTACAGGCGCGTGGTGACCTCATCAGCATGCACAAGCACGAGCAACAATGTCCACATTACAGTTGATCCGGGGATAACGGGATTTAATATAAACCTGCCTGCGCAGGGACATGACACGATATGTACGGGAACTGCCCCGGCCCTGCTCTCCGGCACACCTGCCGGCGGACTCGGCACCTTTGCATATGCATGGTCATCGTCAACAGACAATGTCACCTTTGCACCGGTTTCAACAACTGACCCCTCATACCAGCCTGCCAGTCTCACAGCCACAACGTGGTTCAGGAGATCAGTCACCTCAGGGGCCTGTTCCGAGAGTTCGATCTTCAGGATCACCGTTCTTCCGCAAATAACAGGCAACACAGTCACAGCTGACCAGGCCGTATGCAACACCCAGGCGGCTGCATCGCTGGCCGGAAGCACTCCGGCAGGAGGAGATGGCAAATACATCTATCTGTGGGAGAGAAAGGTAGCCTCATCGCCTGACTGGTCCACTGCATCCGGTACAAGCAACGCTGCTAACTACCAGCCGCCACTGCTGGATGAGACGACACAGTACAGAAGAAGCGTCTTCTCGGGTGAAAACAACTGCTGTACCTCTGTCTCATCTCCGGTTACTGTGACAGTAGACCTCATGCCTCAGAATATCAGCGCAGGCGAAGACAGAGTACTGTTACCATACCAGTTTGCCGCCATTCTTCAAGGGAGTTTTGACGGTACCGGAACCGGATTGTGGAGCTATGATTTCGGCAGCGGTGACGCGGAGCCGGTCTTTGCAACGCCTGATGAGAACAATACAGAAGTCCGGAAGCTTGGGTTCGGAGCCAATACATTTATTTTTTCAGTCACAAACGGCAAATGTGTTGCACCCGAAATGACCGTGACGCTTACGGTGCCTGACCTGACGATACCTCAGGGAGTAACCCCGAACGGAGATAATATTAACGACTACTTCAATATCGAAGGGCTCGAGTTCACACGTAATGAGCTTGTTATAATCAACACTGCAGGAGCGGTTGTATACAGGGCTGATGATTACCGGAGCGATGATGAACTGGGGGCATGGAAAGGCCTGGATCTGAACGGCAACGAAGTTCCGGAAGGCACCTATTATTACCTGCTCACGATCAAGGGGGCACAGGATCTGGATGTTCCGGAATTTACAGCACATATCAGCGGATTCTTAATTCTCAGGAGATAGCTATGAAGGGAAGAATCAGCATAGTCATCCTCCTTGTCCTGGTGCTTCAACCGGTTCTTATGGCCCAGCAGGTGCCCATCACGAGCCAGTACCTGACAAACGGCCTTGTAATCAACCCTGCCTATGCAGGCACAAGGGAAGCTCTCAGTGCAAACCTGTCGTACCGCAAGCAGTGGGCACGCATCACCGGCGCCCCGCAGTTCCAGACACTCTCGCTGCACAGCCCGATAAACAACAAGGAAAAGGTCTCACTGGGCCTGATGGCTGATTATCTGACCTACGGTGTAACGAAAGATGTGGGCATATATGCCTTTTACGCCTACAGTGTACGTATGGGCAAGGGCAAGCTCTCGATGGGTCTGAAGGGAGGCCTGGATCTGAGCAATACAAATTACAACAGACTGCAATTCCCGGACGGAAATCCTGTTGATCCCCTTCTCACAGGTGACATGAAATACACATTGCCAAACGTGGGTGCAGGTCTGTACTATTACACCGACAAATACTTTGCCGGTCTGTCGGTCCCGTCGCTGCTTACATACAGGAGAGACGAGACAGACCAGTTCAAGGTGACGCCGGACTATACCCATTTTAAAACATATTTTTCGGCAGGGACGCTCATCCGGTTCGCGGATGCCTTCAAGGTCAAACCGTCTGTGCTCGTAAGATACTCGATGCAAGAACCCCTTGAGGTTGACCTGAATGCCAACCTGATTTTCGGGGACCTGCTCTGGGTGGGCAGTTCATACAGGATGGCCGAGAAGGCTGTTGTGGCGCTGCTTGACCTGCAGATAACCCCTCAGCTGAAGCTCGGATATTCGTATGACTATCAGCTGGGACACCTGAGCAACTACACCTCCGGGACACATGAGGTGTCAATCAGGTATGAATTTGAATACTCTGTAACAGCAACATCTCCAAGGTATTTCTGATAAGATGAGGAGACTTCTGAAACATATTGCAATCGTTCTTTTCGCTATCACCGGCCCGTTTACGCTCCTTAGCGGCCAGGCCCGGGGTACCTTCGAGGTAACACATATCTCAAAGGTCTCCTCTGCGTCTGATGATATGGCCCCGGTGATACTGAATGACGGAATTCTCTTCTGTTCGAACAGGAAGGCCAATCCTTTCCTGACAAAGAAGAACCTTGAAGGTGTAAGGCTTTACGAGCTTTACTTCGCCCCCTTCAGTGAGGAGGGAGAACCTGTCTCACCGGCACGGTTCGCTCCCGGCCTTGTAAAAGACGCCAACATAGGCCCCGCTTCAATAACAACTGACGGCAACACTCTTTACTTTACCCGAAATCTTTCTGAGGGGCGAAAGCTCGGGAAAAAGCAGTCAAACAGGCTGGGAATTTTCACCGCCAGGCGGAGCGGCTCGCAGTGGACGGATATCACTCCTCTTGAATTCAATAACCCGGAATATAACTTATCATATCCTTTTGTCTCTGCTGACGGAAGGTATCTGTTCTTCTGCTCTGACATGCCCGGAGGGGAGGGCAAGTACGACATTTATATGTGCGAGAGCCTTGACGGCCGATGGTCAATGCCGGTCAACCTGGGCCCGGAAGTCAACAGCAGTGCTGCCGAGATTCACCCATTCCTTCACAGCTCGGGAAGACTCTACTTCGCATCTGACAGGACAGGAGGCAAAGGGGGTCTTGATATCTGGTTCTCGAACCTTGCTTACGGTGCATGGACACCGCCTGTGGCGATGGACGAGCCTGTCAATTCAGAAGCTGATGATTTTGCATTTTATGCCGCACAGGGCGGGATGCAGGGCTATTTCGCATCGAACCGCCGTAAATTCAATGATGACATATTCAGCTTTGCCTCTACAATCATACGGTGGTCGGCATGTGATACGCTTCAGAAAAACAGTTACTGCTATGAATTCATCGAGGAGAACGCCCTGAAGCAGGACACAATCAGGACAGGGTTCAGGTGGGAGTGGAACTTCGGTGACGGAACCAGGGCGGCAGGCATAACGGCTGAGCATTGTTATTCCGGCCCGGGGATATATGACGTAAGTCTTGATATAGTTAACCTTATAACCGGAGGCATCGAAAAGAGACAGGCTTCATATGAGCTTGAGATAGCTGATATCGAGCAGCCGGTAATTACATCTCCGGATACTATCATGACCGGAGAAACGTTGATTTTGAATGCCGGTGCGACATACCTGCCCGGCATGAAGATTGACCGTTACTACTGGAACTTTGGGGATGAAACTGTTGCAACCGGACTGGAAGTGTCAAAGGTTTATGCAATTCCGGGAAGGTATAACATACAGCTGATAGTCAGTTCAACGCCTGACGCCGGGGGAGTCGTGCGTGAGGTGTGTGTCTGCAAGGACATAATTGTATCAGCAAACAGAAATTGATTATTAAGGAGGAAGATGAGAGTTACCCGTTTTATACTGCCGCTGTTTTTAGTTGTTCTCACTGCCTTACCGGCAGGGATCAGGGCCCAGGAGGTACCAGGCCCGGATGAGAATATACCTTTCCTGATGACCTTTGGGAGGGAGGGAGGAGTCACCTCATGGGGTGATGATGATTTCAGCCAGACATTCTTTTTTGCACTGCCAAAGGATTACAAGGATCCCTTCTACATCAGGGTTTATGATCCGGAAATCGGGGGGAAGACAGACGAGCTCAACAACTTCTGGAACACCAGGATGGTTTATTCAGTCTTTGGCGGCAAGGGTTGCTATACACATCCTGACGCAAACGGTATATCACCTTCAGGTAACTACAAGAGCGGAACGCTTCTTGCAACCCGCACCTTCGGCATGGACAACAAGCTTGATGAGCGCTGGTTCAGTTTCGGTCCGTTCAACCCGGCTGACGGGGAGTATTATCCCAAGTTCCTCAGCAATATATTCAAGATCATCTGTGACGGTGTCTCGGGTGATGATGGCAACCTCTACAGGTATGCCATCTCCAGGAGGCCTGATGCCAATGTGCCCATTGACGGGGCCAACGCCTTTACCTATGAATACACCTTCCGGATGTGGAACAACAATGACACATCCAATGTATCGCATATCTACCCCTTTATTGACAGCGGGTGTGTTTACATCCAGCAGAGGAACTTCGACTGGGACAATGACGGAGACTTCATAGTTGTCTCTGTTGAAAGGAAAGGTCAGGTCATGCCACTCTCGGGTGAGGATATCTGGGCTACTGACCGGATGCCCATTCTTGACGGAGAGATTGGCAAGTCGCTCGACTTCCGGTTCTACAAGCGCAAGGGAGACCTGGTCAGGAACAATAATGTGGTTGTTTCCGTGCAGAACCAGTATGGTGAAAACCTTCCGTTCTTCAGCGCTCCTATCGGTGGTGTCCCCGTCTATAAACCCCGGATAAAGGTCATACCTAAAAGATAATCATGCCCAGACGTATAAGATTTACAATTGCGGCACTATGTGTGTTTTTGATACAGGTGCTGCACCCGGTGCTGTCACCTGCCCAGACCCACAGTTACCGTTTCTATGATGAGTATACCGGGCTGCCCGGGAGCTATCTCAATGTCATAGAGCAGGACCGCAGCGGCTTGCTCTGGGTAGGGGTTGACACAGGTCTTTACCGGTATGACGGCTTTTCATTTCATCACTTGCCGTTCACGGATACCCTTCCGCGAGGCAATGCCAGTGCGCTGTTCTGCGACGGGACAGGTATGATGTGGGTTGGAATGAGTGACGGTTCGCTCTTCACCTGGAGTGACGGAGGGACAATGGTACGCCGTGAACTGCCGGAGACCGATAAGATCAACCGGATCACGGAAGGTCCTGATAAAAAGATATGGATCGTTACCCAGACGCAGGGAATCTACATGGCCGATCCAGGAGGAGGGGAGACGATCACCAGGATGAAAATGCCTCCCGAGATGACCCTGTTCGATATCGCCTTTGCAAGCGGGAATAAGTTTCTTGCTGCTACCCAGGATAACCTTCATCTCTGCGTTGTGAACGGGGAGGAGGCAACAAGTGAACTTACCTTTCCTGACCTTGAATACAGTTGGATCCAAACGCTTGTCCGAATGGACGATGACACCTGGTTTGCAGGAACCGGTGACAAGGGGCTCTGGATCATTAAAAGAACAGGCAACGGGATGACGGCAGCAGCAGCAGGTGACACTACATTCAGCAACATGAATGTCCCTGCCCTTGTCGCCCTGCCCGGCAGGAGTCTTTTAATCGCCACCCGGGATGAAGGTGCGATGAAGGTTGTTTTCAGCGATGACTTCACTCAAATGGAGATTGTTGACAGATATGATTTGCACTCCGGCCTACCTGAAAATAATGTAAGGGTGCTCTACCGTGACCGCGAAGAAAACCTCTGGATCGGCCTCTTCAATAAAGGGCTGGCCGGTGTGACAACAAACTCATTTGCTTTTTACAAGCCGGAGACCAACAAGGAAATAACCTTCATCGGAAGGGTCGGGGAACAGATTGTCGCCGGGACCAGGACCGGTCTCTGGGATTTCAGTCCGGAGACAGGCGACTTTTCAGGTTTCCGTCCTCTTACCACCAGGACAGGCGGGTCAGGCATTGCCTCATGGGCTGCCGATGAGCGTGGCGCCATCTGGATCGGAACCGTTAGTGACGGCATCTGGCTGATGAAGTCCGACGGAACAGTCCGCCAGTTTTATCTCTCAGGGAACCCGGGTCAGAATCATATCAATTCCGTGGCCGTGGAGAACGACAATGTATGGCTGGGTACAAGCGACGGGGTAGTCCTGCTTGACCGTGAGAGCGGAAGACAGAAGGCGGTTTATACGACACTTGAGATGCTCCCTCACAATTACATCTCGCAGATCATAGTCAACAGACCGGGGGAGGTTCTTGTGGCAACAAAGACAGACAGACTTTGCTACATTCACGTGACCGGAGGTGTCCGCACTGAAGGATTGGTAATGGAAGGGAGCAGGGTTAACGAGATACGAAGCATCTCCGTCTCGCCTGACCGTACAGTCTGTGCAGGGACCAACGGCAACGGGCTCTTCCTGTTTGCCGGTGACACGGTGCTTAACTATACCGAGCTCGACGGTCTGCTGACAAATTTCTGCTACAGCGCCATAATCGCATCTGACGGCAGGATATGGACCGGGCATCAGAAGGGATTTTCGATCATCAATCCTTCAACCGGCTCCGTGAGGGCATACAGCACTGATTTTGGCGTAAGGGGTGACTGCATTGCAAATGCAATGACACAGTTGCCTGACGGTTCCATATATATAGGAACCACTGAAGGAATCGTTTCATACAACCCGGCGCTGGACCCTGAAAAGGCAGCTCCTCCGCAGGCAGGCATTATTTCGGTTGTGATAAACAATACGGTCTATCCCTACCGTGAGACATACAACCTCCCTTACAGGAAGTCATACACTGTCAGGGTCAATTATGCAGGCATTTCGCTTCGTGACCCGCTTAATGTTGTCTACCGCACCAGGCTTGACAATTTCAACGATGAGTGGAGTGAGGTATCCTCTGACAGGACTGTCGCCTACAATCTAAGTGACGGACACTTTAAATTCAATGTGGAAGCCCTCACCAGGGACGCGCCGGAGAGCGCAACCACAGCATCATTCAGTCTTGTGATACAGAAACCGGTCACGGAGAGATGGTGGTTCCTCCTGTCTCTGCTGGCGCTGATAGCTGCCGTGGTGTATGTAATTGTAAGACTGCGTGAGAGAGCTCACAGGAAGCAGCGCGAGTACCTCGAGAGCGAGTTGCGGAAACGCACTGCCGAGGTATACGAGCAGAAGGAAGAGCTGGCCCAGAAGAACCTTGACATAACGGAGAGCATCAAGTATGCAAAGCGCATTCAGAGTAGCGTGCTGCCCGATACGGCCCGCCTTGGCACTGTCTTTAAGGAGGCATTCGTATTCTTCCAGCCGCGTGATATAGTCAGTGGCGACTTCTTCTGGTTTGACTGGGTGGACAAGGATCGCTTTATGGTTGTCTGTTCCGACTCAACCGGACATGGCGTTCCGGGTGCCTTCATGTCAATGATAGGAACGGCACTGCTACAGGATATAATCACAGTCAAGAAGATCACCAGGCCATCACAGGTGTTGCATGAACTCGACAGGCAGATATTCTCGACACTCAACCAGAACCAGGAACTGGAGGCATCCAATGACGGCATGGATATAGTTGTATGCGAATTCAACCTGACCACCAGGCAACTGGTCTTTGCCTCTGCGATGAGACCGGTGATTCTGGTGATCGACGGTGTTCAGCACTATGTAAGAGGAAACCGTTCATCCGTAGGAGGCGAATCAGTGACTGAGAAGTTTTATGACGACCAGGAGTACCATCTCCGGGAAGGCGACCTGGTCTTCCTCTTTACCGACGGTTATTGCGACCAGTTCGGTGGTACCGGCGGGAAAAAAATGAAAATCAGCCGCCTGAAGACGCTGATTGACGATCTCACTCCGTTAAATGCGGTGGAACAGCAGAAGCAGGTTAAAGAGTTTTTTGTTGAGTGGATGGGGAAGAATGAACAGGTTGATGACGTCCTCTTTATGGGGTTGAGAGTCTGATCATTCAGGAGTGCAGGTGCTGTTCTCTCCAAGTACGAAGGTGCATGTTGTTGCAGTGTTGCTTTCATTGCCTCCCCTATCCTTTATCCAGAAATCGTAATAGAGGGTGTCAGGGGTATTGAATGTAAGGTAGATAAGAGTTACAGCTATCGTTCCTTTGAGTATCTTGTTCTGTCCACCTGCTTCCAGATATGGTATCCGGTATTCCGAAGGGAACAGGATATCTCCCGGCTCAACAAGTGTAAAGGTACCGTTTGTTTTGCGGTAAAGCTTCATGAAAAGATTGCCTGAGGGGTCTACTCCCGGGGTTTGCGGCGGGTCAAGGCCCAGGTCGCCGTCACCGTCTTCGAAATAAAATGAGATTTTCAATGCTTTGGCAGGGAAGCCCAGGTAAAAGTCAGTCGTATCATAATGGTTTATTGACCGGAACTCTATTCTGGGCTCCGGAGGAAGGCTTTCCGGGCCTTCGCACGCCACCATCATAAGCAGCGCCGCTATAACCGGTATGATGACTCGATTCTTCATCTCCTAACAGATTGCTTTCGCAACAA